>CADBTQ010000080.1 GCA_902797685.1 uncultured Eubacteriales bacterium
AATTCATGGCTATTCTTAGCGGTCGTACCCCAAAAACACGTACGAACGACGAAACTGTTTGACCCGCTTGAGATAGGTGCGGGTCTCCTCGAAAGGTATATCTTTATACTCCAACCCCGCGTCAAGCCAAGCGGTCACTCTGCCCTCGCCCGCGTTGTAGGCGGCGATCCACCAATCTCCCTCGAACTTTGCGCTAAGGTACTTGACGTACCAAGCGCCCGAACGGATATTGTATGTGGGATCGAATAGCATTTCTTCCTCGTATTCCCACCCGTTTTGCTCAGCGATCCACTTGGCGGTTGATGGCAAAAGTTGCATTACCCCTTTAGCCCCCGCCGAACTGACTGCTTGCGGGTCAAATCCGCTCTCGGCGCGAGCGATCGCCACGAGCCAAGAGGGCTCCACGCCGTACTCCTCGGCATAGTGCGAAAACTGTTGCCGATACGTCCTTGCGGACGGTTTACATCCCGCTAAGGACAAACTAAAGAGCGCGCAAACGAGCAATACAAGCAGCAGTTTATACCGTTTCACGATACAGTTTGACAACTTGCTCCTCCAACTGGCGTCTGCCGCCGTTGTTGAAGATCACTTTGGCGCCGTGCGGAAAACGCATATTCCGTTGGGCGTCAAAAGCGCGCGTAATGTCCTCAAAAGCCCAATCCGGGTTGCGCAAAGCGACGCGAGACAGCCGTTTTTGCTCGTCCGCGGTCACAACCCACACCTCGTCGAGGGGCAAAAAGCCCTCGCGATATACGCTCAACTCCACGAATGCCAGCGGCACGCCCACGGTCATGTCGAGGATGCGGTCGCGGATCATGGGTTGGGCGACCTTTTCCAATGCTTGCAAGTGCTCGGGGTCGGCAAACGCCCAACTGCGCAAGGTGGGATAGTCGATCTTGCGCTCCTCTACCGCCTCGGGGCAGATCGCCGCTATCTTGTTAAGGTAGTCTACGTCATCCGCGAGGTGGCGATTGACGTCGTCCGCGTCGATCACGGTAGCGCCGTTTTGTCGCAAGATCGTGCACACGGCGCTTTTGCCCGATCCCATTTGTCCTACTACTCCGATCAATTTTCTCATTTTGCCTCCACCCAAGTGTCGCCACTGCCGATAGACGCCACGAGCGGCACTCTCAATTTGAATACGTGTTCCATCTCCTCTTTGAGAATGGTTTTGACTTGCTCCACCTCGTCGGGATGGGCGTCGATGACCAATTCGTCGTGCACTTGCAAGATCATTTTGGACCTAAGACCCGCTTGGGCAAAGGCATTGAACACCTTGATCATGGCGATCTTGATGATGTCGCTTGCCGTCCCCTGCAGGGGCATATTCATCGCGACCCTCTCCCCAAACTGGCGCACGCTGTACACGGGCGAGTTGAGTTCGGGCAACATACGTTTGCGCCCCGAGAGGGTGGCGACGTAGCCGTCCTTTTTGCCCTCTTCGACCACGCGCTCCATATAGCGCTTGACGCCGGGGTACAACTCAAAATACTTGTCGATAAACTCTTTTGCCTTTTTGACCCCCATACCGATGTTGTTGGCAAGACCGAAGTCGCTGATACCGTAGATGATACCGAAGTTGACCGCCTTGCAATGGGAGCGCATGTCGTGGGTGACTTCCTCGATGGGCACGCCGTACACCTTGGCGGCGGTAGCGGCGTGGATATCCTCTCCGTTGAGGTAGGAGCGGACCATGTTGTCGTCTCCCGAAAAGTGCGCCATCAATCGCAACTCGATCTGGCTGTAATCGGCGACCACCAATACGTTACCGGGGCTTGCGACGAAAGCGTTGCGCAACTCTCTCCCTTCCTCGGTGCGGACGGGGATGTTTTGCAAATTGGGCTCGGTGGACGAAAGCCGCCCCGTAGCCGTGACCGCTTGGCGGAACACCGTGTGCAACTTGCCCTGCCCGTCGAGCAAGGGCAACATGCCGTCGATATAGGTGGATTTGAGTTTGGCGATCTGACGGTAGCGAAGCAAAGCGGGGATAATGGGATGCATCAAGGACAGATGCTCCAATTTGTCCTGCGCGGTAGAACGTTTTTTGTCCGAAGGCAATCCCAATTTGTCGAACAGCACCTCGCCCAACTGCTTGGGAGAGTTGATGTTGAAACTGCCGCCCGCATACTCGTAAATCGTCGAGGTAAGAGAAGCGATCTCCTCCTCGTACTTGGCGCCCAACGCTTTGAGCGCGTCCACTTTGACCTGAAAGCCCTGCCGTTCCATGTCGAACAATACGGGCAAAAGAGGCAATTCGATATCCGTATAGACCCTCTTTACGTTTTGCTCCTCGAGCGATGCGAATAGGGTTTTGCTGGCGGCAAGCATGGCGACCCCGCTCTTGTCGAGATCGTACCCCATATACGCCAACAACTCGCCCTCGTTTTTCCAAACGTGCAAAGCGTCCGAGACGTAACTCAAAAGCATCACGTCGTCGTAGTTTTGTCCATCTACGAAACTGTCGCCCAAGCGATAAAACCAACTCTTGACGTCGTAGGCGATCTTGTGAATGGAAGGATCGGCAAACAACTTGCTCAGTCCCGCCAAAATATGATCGGCGTCCAAGTCGCTGAGAAGGTCCTTGCCCGGGGTAACGACGTACTCCGTCCCCTCGTCGATCGCCAAATGATAGTCGTCTCCGCTGATAGCGACGGCGACCTGTCCTTTTGCCTTGACACGGCCTAACAACTCGTCAAACGCGGCGCGGCTGTCGACAGACGCTGTCTCCGCTTGAAGCTCGACCTTGTTAGGCTCGTCCAAATAGTCAAACTTATCCACCAATTTGCGAAAATCGAGAGAGCGAAGCATCGCTTCCACTTCCCTACTCATTTTGGGCTCGAACACGCAGTCTTCGGGTTTGACGTCCAAGGGCACGTCGCGGAAAATCGTCGCGAGATCGCGGCTGAAATAGGCGTCCTCTTTGCCTTCCAACAACTTCTCTTTGAGCTTGCCTTTGACCTCGTCGATACGAGCGTACAGCCCGTCGAGGTCGCCGAAGTCCGCCAAAAGTTGCCGAGCGGTCTTTTCGCCCACGCCTGCTACGCCTTTGATATTGTCCGAGCTGTCCCCCATCAATCCCTTGAGTTCGGGCACTTGCGAGGGGATCAACCCTTCTTCCTTTAGCCTTGCGGGGGTATAGCGGATCACGTCGGTAATGCCCCGCTTGGTGTGCAGCACGGTCACGTTGTCGGACACCAACTGCAACACGTCTTTGTCCCCCGACACGATGATGGTGGGGCATTTGGCTTGCTTAGACAAAGTGCCCAAGATATCGTCCGCCTCGTAGCCCGCCAACTCGACCACCTTGATCTTCATTTTGCCGAGCAACTCTTTGAGCAAGGGGATCTGCGCCTTGAGTTCTTCCGCCATGGGTTTGCGACCCGCCTTGTACTCGGCGTATTGCTTATGACGGAAGGTAGGCGCATGAACGTCGAAGGCGCAAGCGATGTGGGTGGGCTTTTCTTCGGCGATCAGTTTGACCAACATATTGACGAAGCCGAACACCCCGCCCGTGGGACGACCCGAAGGGTCGGTCAAAGCGGGCATGGCAAAATAGGCACGGTTGACCAAGCTGTTGCTGTCCAAAAGAAGTAATTTCATAATTCACCTCTATGCGAAGTCGCGGACGGGTATGCGATTACATCCCAACCGCCCTCCCGTATTATGCCCGCTTCGTCGATTTGGCAACGGGCAATCTAGCAAAAAAGGGCTTTTGCCATAGCAAAAGCCCCGCAATCACCAAAGATTAGGCACGAGCCATGTAGGTACCGTCACGGGTGTCGACCTTGATATAGTCGCCTTCGTTGACGAACATGGGCACTTGGATCTTGTAACCGGTCTCCAAGGTCGCGGGTTTGGTACCGGCGGTAGCGGTATCACCACGCACTGCGGGCTCGCAGATGGCGATCTTGAGGGTAACAAAGTTTTCGGGTTCCACCGAGAAGGGTTTGTCTTTGTAGAACGACACGGTGACTTTGCTGTTTTCGATGATGAAGTTGAGGGCGTCGCCCATTTGGTCTTGGGTCAAGGGGATCTGCTCGTAGGTCTCCGTGTCCATGCAATAGTAGAACTCGCCGTCGAAGTACAAATACTCCATGTCCTTGCGCTCGATGTGCGCGGTCTCAAACTTATCGGTGGGGTTGAAGGTGCGCTCGAGTACGCTCCCGGTCATGACGTTTTTGATCTTGGTACGGACGAACGCCGCGCCCTTGCCGGGTTTGACGTGTTGGAAATCAACGATCACCATGACGTTGCCTTCCAGCTCGAAAGTAATGCCCTTACGAAAATCACCTGCTAATACGAATCCCATGTTTGTGCCTCCTAAAGTATAATCAGATTTTTGTTGCAACGGCTAAGCAGCTCGGGTTGGTCGCCCATGACGAGCAAGTCCTCGATCCTGATGCCGAATTTGCCGTTGATATATATGCCGGGCTCGATCGTATAAGTCATGCCCTTCATAATCTTGTCGGTGGAGCGAGCGTTGAGGAAAGGTTTTTCGTGAATGTCCAATCCCACGCCGTGTCCCAACGAGTGGGAGAAGTACTTGCCAAGACCCACGCTGTCCAAATAGTCGCGGCTGATCTTGTCCAACTCCTGCCCCGTCACGCCGATGTGACCCGCCTCGATCCCTTTGAGGTTGGCGGTCAAAACGTGTTGATACGCGATTTTGTACTCCTCGCCCGGGTCGCCGAAGGCAAACGAACGAGTGATGTCGCTGCAATAGCCCCCCACTTTGCACCCGAAGTCCAAGGTGATGACGTCGCCCTTTTGGAGCTTTTGATGACCGGGATGCCCGTGAGGATAGGCGGTATGCTCGCCAAACACCGAGATAGTGTCAAAAGCGATCCCTTCGCCGCCCGCTTTGATGTACTCGTATTGGAGCAAAAAGCCCAATTCCAACTCGGTCATGCCCTCTTTGACTTGCCCGAGCAAGTTTTCAAAAGCGACGTCGTTGCAGTGCGCGGCACGGCGGATCAGCGCCAGTTCGTCCTCTCTCTTGACCATACGGCCGTCACAAAGGAGCGCGGTGCAATCCACGAACTCGGCGCCCGGGATAAAGGAGCGCAAACTCTCGAAGGACGAATGGGTCAAATAACCCATCTCGCAAGCCACCTTTTTGGCACCTAACGCCACGATATCTTCGCCAATGCGCTTGAAGTTGGTGCAATGGCAACTGACCAACTGCCAGTCGGCGGGAATGATGGATTTGGCTTCGCCGGTATAGCGATCGTCGGTGTAGTAGGTCACGCCGTCTTTGGTGGCGACGATGGTGCATTCGGGATTGTTGTAGCCCGAGTAGTAAGTCGTATTGGACACCGATGTCACGATAAGGCAATCGGCGTTAATTTGCTCAAATAAGGATCTAAGCATCGTAACACCTCTTTTATCCCGAACGGGAGATTACTTATCTATTATAAAGTATATAGCGTTATTTTGCAATGATTTTGTGCGCGAAATACGCAAAAAACCTATCGAATTACCCCTATCCCAGGCGATTTTGCACCGCTTTGAGGTACGCGTCGCGCATATAGACCGCGTCGCGCCCTTGCGTGCCCGCCGATTCGCTGACGATATAAGGCTCCATCTCGTACTCCGCCAACACGTCGGCAAGCGGCTCGAACTCGGGACCGAACACGGTATCGTCGAAGGTCAGATGGCACTTTTCGCCTTTGGCGGTGTACTCGATCTTGCTAAAATGCACGTGCATCGAGGAGACTCTTTCCCACTCGATATACTTAGCGAAAGTGTCGATCACCCTCTTGAAGTCGTCGGCGGTCTTGAGACTGCCCTGCTCGCGGGCGTTGACGTGACCGAAGTCCACGCAAGGGGTAAACACCTTGTCGAGCGCGCACAGTTTGGCGATATCCTCCACCGTTCCCATTTGGTTGAGTTTGCCCATCGTCTCGGGACAGACACGCATATCGTCCAACCCTTGCTCGTGCAATATCTCGGCAAGGCGGGCGACGTTGCGTTCAAGATCTACCCACGCTTCCTCTCTCGTGCGGGAGAGTGGCGACCCGGGATGAAACACGCAGCGATTGCCGCCCAACGCTTTGAGCGCTTCCAAACTCGACACCACGTATCCGAAACTATTGTCGATCTTGGCGGGGTCTGGATTGGCGAAATTGATAAAATAGGGGGCGTGCACGCTGATCTCGATCCCCTCTTTGGCAAAGGCGGAGCCGATATTGACGGCGGTCTCGGCGCTCATGCGCACCCCTTTGCCGAAAGAATACTCGAAACAATCCAACCCCAGCGACTTGACGTAGAGGGGCATATCCACCGTGCCTTTGTATTGGGGGGACGAGGCAAAGACTTCGTCCGATCCGCTGGGTCCAAACTTGATCATAATCTCACCTTTTCCTTGGTTTGTCGTATATCGTTAAGCACCTGCTCTTTGAGGTGCTCCACGTCTTCAAACTTGACGATGGGGCGCAAATACTCGTGCAAACGGACGGTTATATCCTCTCCGTACAGATCGCCCCCGAAGCCTAACACGTGCGTTTCGCACACCGTTTGCTCTCCCCCGACGGTGGGCTGTGCGCCCACGTTGGCGACCGCTAAGTACTCCTGACCATTGAGAGGAACGGAAGCGGCGTACACGCCTCGTTTGGGCAATTCCAACGAAGGGGACGGCAGAAAGTTGGCGGTGGGTAAGCCCAAAGTCCGCCCCAATTCCTTACCGTGCGTGACGACGCCGTGCATACTGTAAGGTCGTCCTAACTCGACGGCAAGCGTCGTCATATCGCCCTCTTGGAGCAAAGTCCTAAGATAACGAGTGCTGACCTTGCGCCCCTCGTGAAAGGTCAGTTCCACGACCGACGAGCCGAGTCCACGCTCGTTGCAGTAGCGCACAAGATACTCCACGTCGCAATCGGCGCCCGAGCCAAAACGAAAATCGGTGCCGCATACGAAGTGTTTGGCAGTGGGAAACAACTCCAAAAACCGCCGCCCGTCCAGCGCGAGCCACTTGGGCTCGGCGGGCAAATACAAGACGTAGTCCACCCCCAATTGTTGTAGGAAATCGAGCCTTGTCGTCCAATCGAAAATGGGCTTGACGCCAAATCCCAACGCGCCGTAAAAATCGCCGCTGAAAGTAAACACGGCACACCGATAGCCTTGCGCTTTTGCCCGCTCGATCAACGCTTGGTGTCCCACGTGGATGGTATCGAAGTACCCCAAAGCGACGGACAGCGGCTCTCCAATATGGTTGGGTTGGGTCAAATCTACAATTTGCATATCACTTTGAGTCTCCCCGCCTCGATCGTGCCGACAGCGTAGGGTACGCCCCCGATCACAATACGGCGCAAGACCTTTTCTTCTCCGGTAATGGGGTACACAACCCCGTTTTGTACGGCTGCCCGCTTGTCCTCGAGGATAGCGATATCCTCGAGCGTGGCGGCAAACCTTTCCAGCGGACAAAAGCCGCTGTCGATATCCTTTTTGATCTCGTCAAGGGTGGCGGCGCCTTCCAAGGTAAAGTCGCCCGATCGCATACGAATGATATAGCTCATATACCCTACCGTACCCAACTTAGCCGCCATATCGCGGGCAAGCGAACGAATGTACGTCCCCGCCGAACAGGTGATATCAAAGGTAAAGCGGTTGCCGTCGTGAGAGACAAGCACGATATCGTACACCGTCACTTCCCTCGGTTTGAGCGCGACGTCGACCCCCTTGCGGGCGAGGTCATAGGCGCGTTGTCCGTCCACGCTTTTGGCGCTGTACAAGGGCGGGATCTGCCCATACGTCCCCACTAAAGAGCGGGCGGCGGAGATCACTTCGTCGGGATCGGTCACCTGCGCTCCCCTATCGGTCACAGCGCCGTAACTATCCAAGGTATCGGTCGTCATGCCAAACACGAACTCGGCGCGATAGACTTTGGTATGGGCGAGCATATAGTCAAACAATTTGACCGCGCTGCCCACGGCGACGGGCAACACGCCCGCACCGCCCGGATCGAGGGTGCCCAAATGGCCTACCTTGGGGCGTTCGCCCGTGATCCTACGCAATATACCGCGCAGTATCACGACTACGTCGGACGAGGTCATCGAGGTGGATTTGAGCACGTTGTAAAAGCCGTTCATAGTTGCTTACCCGCCGCTTCCAAGAGCATATCGATCACGATACCCTCTTGACCGTTGAGGCGACAGCCCGCCGCATTGCGGTGTCCGCCCCCTCCAAAGGTCTCGCACACTTCGGCAGCCGAGTACTCCCCTTTGGAGCGCACCGAAACGCGATAGCGCCCGGGTTGCGCTTCGGCAAGCGAAATGCCGATGACGACCGAATCGGCTTTCATCATATCGACCAAAGAGCCCGCCAGATCCTCTTGGGAACAACCGTAGCGGGACAACATATCCAAGCTGAATACGACCACTCCCACCTTGCCGCCGTAATCGAACACGGCGTGATGGTACGCTTCGGCGCGCATTCTCAACACGTTGAGAGGGGTTTTGGCGAGTTGTTCGTAACAGATCTTGGCGCCGTCCACTCCCAAAGCCAAACATTTGCCCGCCACGTCGTGGGTGTGTTGGGTCACGCTGCTGTAACTGAAACCGCCGCTGTCGGTGACCAATCCCGTATAGATACAGGTCGCCACGTCCAAGTCAAGCGCTTGGGGATAGTACGCCGACAAAAAGTCAAACACGTTTTGGGTATTGGCGGCACATACGAAAGTGATGTCCAATTCCGCCACTTTGGCGTGGGTGGCGTGGTGGTCGATACAAACCGAATGTTTGGCGCTCTCCACGTAACGATAACTATCCCCCGCCAGAGCGGGATCGGCGATATCCACCGCGATCGTCAAGTCGAAGTCGGTTTTGGGCGACTGTACGCCAAAAATGTCAGCGTTGGGCAACGCTGACAAATCTTTGGGCAGAGGGTCGTCGCAGCACACCGTCACTTGCTTGCCCACGCCGTGCAAAGCGGCGTAAAGGGCCAAAGCGCTCCCCACGGTGTCCCCGTCGGGGCTGCGGTGGCAAACGAGAGCGATCTCCTCCGCCTCGTCTATCCATTGGCGCAAAAGGGCGTATCCCTTCATTATTGTTCCTCGTCGGGAGTCGTCGAAATGGTCTTGACCGCCTCGTCGATGATCTTGCTCATCTTGCTGGCGTATTCGATACTGGTATCTCTGACGAAGGTCAAGGACGGCAACGTGCGGATCTTGACCCTGTTTTTGAGCAACTGCCTCACGTAGTTGGCACCGGACGAGAGGGCGTCAAAGGTCTCTTTGGCTTTATCCTCATCCCCCATATAACTGACGTACACTTTGGCGTATTTGAGGTCGGCGGTGGTGCGGACTTCCATCACGGTCAACATCCCCGAGATGCGGGGGTCGTTGAGTTCGTTGAGAATGATCTTGCTGATTTGATGCGCA
>CADBTQ010000081.1 GCA_902797685.1 uncultured Eubacteriales bacterium
GCGTTCTCTTGACGAATAGGCGCCTATCTTGCTTGCCGTCGCATAAAATACGTCGATTATCTCACACTACTTCGCGAGGTGTTGTGTGAGATTTTTTGTTAAACGGATAATACCCTTGTTGGTGATACTGGCTCTTTGTTCGTGCGCTTTTCCTTCCCTTGCTTCGGCGGAGGAACAAATCGTCTATTTGGGGGGCACGCCCTTAGCGATCAGCGTTAAGACCGAGGGTCTGACCGTGTTGGGACTGTGCGAAGTGCAATCCGATCAAGGTTTGTCCTCTCCCGCCAAGGACGGGGGCGTCAGAGTGGGCGATCGCTTACTCGCCATGGACGGGGTGGCGGTCAACTGCCGCGAAGACGTGCAACGGGCGTTGGATCTTGCGTCAGGCAAACCCGTCAATATGTCGTTGGAAAGAGACGGCAGATCGGTTTACGCCTGGGTGACCCCCTTGTGGGATCAATCGACAGACGGGTATCGATTGGGTATGTATCTCAAAGATTCCATTGACGGCATCGGCACGTTGACTTACGTTGCGTCGGGACGATTCGGCGCCTTGGGACATTGCGTGAGCGAGGGGGACGACAGCGATCCCACCCCCATTTCGGGCGGGGAGATCTATGCCACCACCGTTACGGGCGCGATCATCGGCAAAAAGGGAGAGGCGGGGAGCCTATTGGGCGGCAAACGCGGAGACAAGCCCTTGGGGACGATTACGTCCAACACCGTCTTCGGTATTTACGGCGACGCCGCTCCCGCCCTTAGCGCGGGTAGACGACGGGTGACCGTCGCCGAGCCCAAAGAGGTCAAAGAAGGCAAAGCCTATATCTATACCACCGTCACCCAAGGCGAGCCCCGCCTGTACGAGGTGCAACTGACCGAGGTGTACCGCCAACGTCGCCCGCAGATCAAGGGCATGATGCTCAAAGTCACCGATCCCGATTTACTCGCTTTGACGGGCGGTATCGTGCAGGGTATGAGCGGCAGCCCCATCTTGCAGGACGGCAAATTGGTGGGCGCGGTCACCCACGTGGTGGTCAGCGATCCCACCGTCGGTTACGGGGTGTACGCCCGATTTATGTTGGATCAGGGATAAAACGAAAAGCGTGCGCATACGATTGGTATGCGCGTTTTTTTATGGGTCTCGGGTGGACTTTCCCGTATCAAGTCCGCGTGTCGTTACCATCGCCGCTTGTTGATCTTGCTGTCCCTTTCGCTCGTCGTGGGTCTGGCTTTGGGGATTTGGCTGGGGTCGCTTACCTCGCGCGAGTACGCCCCTATATGGGTCGTCATTATCACGGGAGAGTGGAAGCCCTTCGCCACGTTCGGCAAAGCGCTGCTGTTGGGGCTTTTGGGAATAGCCGTCTTTTATCTGTCCCTTCGCTTTCGCACGCGGTTTCCGTTTTTTCTCTACCTTCTTTTGTTGGGCTACGTGTGGGGCAGACTGTCCGCTATGTCGGTCGTCGCCGATACCGCGCACGGCGCGGTAAGCGTGATAGTGATCGTCCCCGTCTTTATCTTTGCGATCTTACCGTCCGTGGCGTTGCTTCTTGCCACGTTGGATCGGGTGATCTACATCCTCGACCCTCGCTGCAACGTCCCCGTGCTCAAACTCATGCTGTACGCCTTGTTGTGGACGGTGGGGCTGTTGTTCGTCTACGTCGTCGTGATCTTAGGAGTGGTCAACGCCTGTATCAATTTGGTGTAATAACTCTTGCCCTTTTTCTCATACTACCGCCAAGAGGTGAAGTATGAAAAAATTGATTGTATTTTTGTTGACGATAAGTATGGCGATCGCCTTTTCCTTCGTGCCGACGGCTTTGGCGCAAGCGGATACCCAACTGGTTTCGGGGGTCAAAGCGGCGTATTTGACCGACGGAAGCGGGGCGAACACCCTGTACGAATATCACGCCACCGATCGTTTCCCCATCGCGTCGATGGTCAAGATCATGACGGCGCTACTGTCTTTCGAGGAGATCGAGCGGGGCAATATGACCTTGGACGAGACTTTGGTGATCTCCCCGCAAGCTATGGGCATGGGCGGTAGCCAAATGTTTCTCAACGCGGGGGATTCGTACCCCGTGTCCGACCTGCTCAAAGGGGTCATCGTAGTCAGCGCCAACGACGCTTGCGTACAGCTTGCCGAGCGTATCGCGGGTAGCGAAGAGGCGTTTGTGGGCATGATGAACGAACGCGCTGCCGAGTTGGGTATGACCAATACCCACTTTGCCAACTGCACGGGTTTGCCCCATCCCGAGGGCTATAGCTGCGCCAAGGACGTATCGGTGATGCTGAGGGAGTTGATCAAATATCCCGCCTACCACGAGTACAGTCGTATTTGGTTGGAAGACTATACCCACCCCGACGGCAGGGTCACCACCATGACCAACACCAACAAATTGGTGCGCTTTTACGAGGGGTGCAACGGGGGTAAAACGGGTTACACCGCCGAAGCGGGCTTCTGCTTGGCGGCAAGCGCGACCCGCGGGGGTACCGACGCCATCTCGGTCGTCATCGGCGCCCGCGACAGCAAATCCCGTTTTGCCGCGTCTACCACCTTGCTCAACCACGCGTTTGCCATGATCAAATCGGTCAAATTGGCGACCAAAGGGGAAGAGTTGATCGAGGTCCCCGTGGGCGCGGGCAAAGAGCGTTTCGTCCCCGCAACCGTCTCCCACGATCTGACCGAAGTGGTACTCAAAGGTGAGCAGCCCAAAGGTGTGATCGAATACCATTACGACAAAGTCAAAGCGCCCCTTTGCGCGGGCGACAAAGTGGGCGAAGCCTATCTTGTCGTCGGGGGTGTGGTCAAAGCGCAGGCGGATCTTGTGGCGACGGTCGACGTGGACAAGAGCACTTGGGGAGATGCGATCGAAGAGTTTTTGGGCTATTATCCCGTCAAACGATAGGCATTTTCCCCCAAGAAGAGAGGGCGAACGCATGGTTCGCCCCTTTTTTATGCGACTGTTATCCAAATATTTGCGCATAATCGCCGCTTTATGCTATAATGATACCAGACAAACGTATGTCAATACACTATAAGGAGAAACTACTATGGATGACAACAAACTCGCTCGTTTTTTACTCACTTTCTTTTTGGGTTGGCTGGGTAGCCTCATCATCAACCACACCTCGCTCAAACCCGAAGGCTTTACCTCTCGTACCGGCGGCTACATCTTTTTGTCGTTGATCACCTTCGGTATTTACGGTTTGGTCGCTTCGATCTGCAACCTTACTTTCGACGCTTCTTCGGAAAAGAACATCGGTTACAAAAAAGACTGATCGTATTCGCCTCTCTTGCGCCGTTCCATAGGGGACGGCGTTTTTCTTTTGACGGCATTCGATTGACTTCTATTCGCTTTACACGTATAATGCTATCGTTCAACTTGTCCTTATAGGACAAAAAGGAAGGCTATGACCAAGATCTCGATAAGCGACCATTTCACTTGGGGCAGGCTCGCGCGCTACGTGTTGCCTAGCGTCGTCATGATGGTGTTCACCTCTTTGTATACGGTGGTGGACGGGATCTTTGTGTCCAATTTTACGGGCAAGACCCCTTTCGCCGCCGTCAACCTCATTTTCCCCGTCCTCGCTATATTCGGCTCGGTCGGGTTTATGTTCGGCACGGGCGGCACCGCCTTGGTGACCAAGACCATAGGGGAGGGGGATCGCGACAAGGCTAATCGCTACTTCTCGCTCATCGTGTTTGTCACTATGGGGTTGGGTTGTCTTATCGCGGTCGTCGCGGCAAGTTGTATGCGCCCCCTGGCGCGCTCTTTGGGCGCGGAGGGACAGTTGTTGGACGAAGCGGTGGTTTACGGCATCGTTTACGTGGTGGGCACGCCCGCTTTCGTGTTGCAGTCCTTGTTCCAATCCTTTTTCGCCGCGGCGGACAAACCCCGCTTGGGTTTGGCGTTCATCGTGTCGGCGGGGTTGACCAATATCGCTTTGGACGCCTTCTTCGTCGCCGTCCTTCATTGGGGAGTGGCGGGCGCCGCTTTGGCTAGCGTATTGGCGCAAGCGGTGGGTGGATTGATCCCTCTTATCTACTTCGTCCGCCCCAACAAGAGTTTGCTCCGATTGGGCGCCACCTCTTGGTACGGCAAGGCGCTCCTTAAGAGTTCCCTCAACGGCATGAGCGAATTGCTCGTCAACATCTCGGTGTCCTTGGTCAACATCGTGTACAACTTTCAGCTGCTCAGGTTGGCGGGTGAAAACGGGGTCGCGGCGTTCGGCTTCGTCATGTACGTGTGCTTCTTCTTTTTGTCGGTGTTTTTCGGCTACGACGTGGGTATGGCTCCCATCGTCGGCTACAACTTCGGCGCGGGCAACAAGGGGGAATTGCACAATATGTTCGTCAAATCCTTGTGGTTCGTCATTATCGCGGGCGTCGTGATGTTGGGACTTAGCCAAGCGCTTGCCGTGCCTTTGGGCAAACTCTACATAGGTTACGACCCCGCCCTTTTGGATATGTCGGTCAGAGGTTTCCGCCTGTACGCCCTCAACTTCGTGATCGTGGGGCTCAATATTTGGGGGTCGGCGTACTTTACCGCATTGAGCAACGGGCCCGTGTCGGGGGCGCTTGCCGTGGTGCGCACCTTCGTCTTTCAGTTGATATTGGTGTTTATCTTACCCTTGCTTTGGGGCTTGGACGGCATTTGGTTGGCGACTCCCATCGCCGAGGACGCGGCGGCGATCGTCACGGTGGGCTGTTTGTTGGGACTTCGCAAGCGATATGGCTATTGAGCCCGCTTGACATCGGCTCCTACTTTGATATAAAATATAGTTTAGGTAATCTATGATATATCGCATCATTCGTTCGGGAATATCGTCGGGAGATTGGCAGACCACCTTCGTGGAGCTCGTGGGCTTTGTGGTGGCGCTGTACTTTGCCATCGTATTGCACGAAGTCGCCCACGGTTGGGTCGCCCATCTCAACGGGGACGACACCGCCCGTATCAACGGTAGGCTCTCTCTCAATCCCGCCAAGCATATCGACCCCGTGGGCGCTTTGATGATGCTCATCGTCGGTATCGGTTGGGCGCGTCCCGTACCCATCGACCCCAACAACTTCCGCCATTTCAAAAAGGGTATGGTCACCGTGTCCTTAGCGGGCGTGACCGCCAACTTGATCATGGCGATATTCGGATTTGGCATGACGGTGGCGATGCAAGCCATCTTCAACGCGGTGCTCAAAGCCAACGGCACGGTCGACGGTTTTGCGTATATTGCGATCATGTTGTTTTTCTACTTCTTCGTGTACCTCACCTTGCTCAACGTCTCGCTGTTCGCGTTCAACCTGTTGCCCATCGCCCCTTTGGACGGTTTCCGATTGGTGGAGACCTTTACCAAACCCGGCAACTGGTACGTGCGCTTTATGTACCGATACGGCAGATATATCTTTTTGGTCTTTATCCTCTTGGGTATCCTTGCCGACGCCACGGGCTGGCCTTGCGACGTGTTGGGTATGTATATCGGTGTGATTCGGACGGGTATTCTCAAACTGTTGTCCTTGATATTTGGAGTGTAGTATGGAAACTAACGAGATTTTTGAAGAAAGACGGGAGACATTTCCCATCAAGGTCGCGGACTATAGCGAGCCAATCGATATGCTTTTGGACATGATCTCGCGCGCCGAGATCGCCATAAGAGACGTGTTCGTCTCCAACGTGACCGACCAATACTTGGAGTACATCAAGACCTTGGATCACTTGGATATCGAAAAAGCCTCTTCTTTCGTCACCTACGCCACCCGTATATTGGATATCAAAGTGAGGTCGCTCCTTCCCAAGAGCGAGGAAGAGACCGTCCAGCTCGAGGAGGAGAAAGAAAGCTTTATCAACGAATTGGAACTAAGGCAGGTCTTCTTGCAGGCGATGAGTATGCTAAGAGCAAGGGAGACGGTCAACGTGTTCCGTTTGGAACCCGAGTACACCAAAGCCGACTACCGCGTGGTCATCAACGACTTCAATTTGGATGCTTTGACCGACGCTTTCGCGCACATCATGCACCGTTTTTCCTTGACCAAGGATCAAAAAATGGAGCAAAAAGTGGTGCTCAAAGACCGCTTTACCGTGGCGGACAAGACCAAGGAATTGATCGTCGTCCTCAAGGACAAACGCAAGCTCAAGTTTGAGGAACTGTTTTCGGACGGAGACTACACCTTGGGCGAGCAGATCAACACCTTTTTGGCGTTGCTCGAGTTGCTTCGCCGCCAGTTCGCCACTTACTCCCAACAAGAGGAATACGGGGAGATCGAGATCGGTTTGGCGGAAGGCGCGGAGACCATCACCTACGACGACATTTTGGGCGGCAACAACGACTATTCGGACTACGAATTTGACAAATAAAGGAGTGCATTATGGTTAATCCTTACGAAGTATTGGTAGAAGGTTTGATTTTTTCGGTGGGTCGTATCGGCATCGACTACAAGTTGATACTGGAAAAGGTGCCTGTCCTTACCAAAGACGATCTCAAAGAGATCATCGAGGACCTCAAACGCAAGTACCCCAACGACGGTACCTCGGGCGTGGTGCTGTGCGACTATGGCAAAAAACTGTCTTTCGCCACCTACGCGGGTATCGGCGAGCAGGTCGCCGAGGCGCTGGTGAGGACCAAACAAAAGGAGCTGTCCAACGCTCTACTCGAGGTGCTGTCGGTGGTCGCTTATCAACAACCCGTGACCAAAGCCGAGATCGAGCAAGTCCGCGAGGGCAAAAACTGCGACTACGCCATCGGCGCACTGATGGACGCGGGACTCATCGAAGTGGTGGGTCGTAAAGACGTGGCGGGCCGCCCCATGCTGTACGGCACGACCCAAGTCTTTTTGGAAAAGTTCGAGTTGCAAAGTCTCAAAAAGTTGCCTTCCCACAAGGAGATCGAGGAGCGGATCAAGATCATTCGCACCGAAGCGATTAACAACGAGATGCTGTTTGTGGATTCGGGCGATGAGTTTGCTTCGAGCCCGGACGAGCAAGCCGCCTCGGCGGACGATGACTTGGACGAGGGCGCTCCCGTCGGAGCGGGAGAGCAAGCCGACTACGACGACACCGACTACGACGAGGTCGCGGCTGCCGATTCGGACGATGCCGACTACGACGAGTCGATGGACGATTTCCCCGAGGACGAACAGATCGAGGGCGATTTGGAATAATTACAAAGATCGATAAGGGCTGTCTTGTCATCAGGACAGCCTTTTTTGTATATCTTGCCCCATATTGCGCATACTGACACAAACCGATAAAGGAGTGTGAGTATGAACAAATGGTGCAAAATAGGGATCGTCGCCGCCCTTTCCGTCGCATTGATGGGTTTGGCGGTGGGATGTACCCGACAGCAAAACCAAGCGAATAGCTCGGTCTACGACGAGTACGTAGCGTATGCGCAATCGCAAGGACAAGAGCCCTTATCTTACGAAAACTGGATCGCCACGCTCAGGGGCGAAAAGGGGGATAAAGGAGACAAAGGCGAGAGGGGAGAGCAGGGCGTACCCGGCGAAAGGGGACCCCAAGGAGAGCGGGGCGCCGACGGGCGTAACGGCACGGATGGCGTTGACGGTCTGCCGGGTAAAGACGGCAGAGACGGCGTAGACGGGCTTCCCGGTCGCGATGGCAGGGATGGGGTAGACGGGACCCCGGGTCGAGACGGTGTGGACGGTGTGGATGGCACGGACGGCAGAGTGGGTTTCGTCGTCTACGACTACGCCTCTTTGGCTGCGGCAAGCCACGTCGACAACGCGTATATCGTGTTGAGCGGGGATATCGACCTCGATGGCGGGGTCACGTTTAGCGGCAAGGACGCGGTCTTAGATCTCAACGGACACCGCTTGTACAACACCCAAGATATTTGGGACGACAATAGCGGAGCGTGGGCGCTCGTCACGGTCAGCGGGGGAACCCTCTCCATCGTAGGCGACGGCGAGATGATCGCCAAGGACAACGATTGTTTTGACGTCACCGTCCGCGACGGAGCGAAATGCGAGATCTACAGCGGCAAGTTCGTGGGTAATATCCACGCGGTGTACGTGCACGACGGAGATCTGCAAGTCTTCGGCGGGGAGTACAGTGTGGTGCAAAAGTTCAGCGCGGCTCGTCCCGACGACTACGTGCTCAACTGTTTGGACGCGTCCTACCGCGAGGGCAAAGCGACGATCACCGTCTACGGCGGCACCTTCCACGGGTTCAATCCCGCCGATTGCTACGCCGAAGGGGCTAATACCGATTTCGTGGCGGAGGGTTATACCGTGACGAGCGAACAAGGCGACCCCACTGTCTACAAGGTGATTTCGGCAAGCGACGTCGACGAAGATACCGACGGTCAATAGGTGACGAACGGAGATAGGGTCGTGCGTATCATGCGATATATACGTTTGGAGATATGCGAATGATACAAATCCCCATCCGCAACATTTCGAAGGAATAGATCGCATTCGGCTTGCCCGAATAGATCGCAACACAGCCCTCTTGTCAAAAGAGGGCTGTTTCTATCGCAAATCTCCTAAGGGGAGTTATCTTGCGCGGCTGCACCTCAGGCGGTGCAACGCGATCGAAGTGCTTTTTTGTCGCGAAAGCGTATAGACTCTAGTCGCCGTCAGATACTACCGCTATGGGATTGGTGATCGCTTGGATCGGGGTAGGCGTGCTTACCCTCGTATGTTTGCCCTTCAAGGTGGGGGTGTTGATCGATATTGACTTGGATCGTATGCGCTTTGGCATAGTCCCCCGTTTGTGGGGCAAGGCTTTGCCCGCCGTGTGGATAGACCTATCCAACCAACGGGTGTCGGGCAAGTGGGGGAGTAGACCTCTACCAAAGTTGGATCTGACCCCATCGGCTCTATCCTCGTCCCTTCCGTTGCGCGTGGGCTGGGGCGTACTCAA
Source organism: uncultured Eubacteriales bacterium (assembly GCA_902797685.1). Lineage (GTDB taxonomy): Bacteria > Bacillota > Clostridia > Christensenellales > CAG-1252 > RUG14300. The sequence continues at coordinate 8,874 of CADBTQ010000081.1, forward strand.
ACGCTCGCGAAAACGTATCAAACTATCTTTGGTGTCGGGAACGGACCCGTTTGTCGCCGCTATGATCTTGGGCGGGATCGAGGCGGTCTTGGGTAGATTGGTCGCCGTGCGCTCCTATCCCGTGGGCGCCTTGTCCAAAGGAAACGCCCGCCTGTCGCTGACTTTGACCCTGTGGGACGTGATCGGCGGCGTCTACATAGGAGAGAAGTATGGAAGATTTGTTACAAAAAACCATGACAGCGCTACGAGACTTGGTGGACGCGGACACCATAGTGGGGCGCACCATTGCCGCACCCGACGGCAGCTGGGTGGTGCCCGTCAGCAAATTGACTGTCGGCGTCGTGACGGGTAGCGGTGAATACGGGCAAACCAAAGTCCCCGCGCCTTATCAAGCGGGCGGCGGGGGAGCGGGCGGCAGCGTGATCCCCGTGGGCTTTTTGGTCATGGGACGAGAGGGCGTGCGGTTTTTGACTTTGGATGGTAAGGAGAACACCAACAAATGGCTGGATCTGGCGGGAAGTATCACTCGGATATTGCGCAAAGAGTAGTCGTCTGCTTTTTGCTGTTGGCTTTGCTTGTTAGCGGTCTCGCTTGGTCCGTCCCCATCGAGCAAGCGGAAGCGAAGGATAGCGCGTACGTTGTGATCGACGTACAACACAAGAGGGTGCTCTCTGCGTCCAACGCCTACGCAAGATTACCAATGGCGTCCACCACCAAGATCGCCACCGCCATCACCGTATTGGAGCGGGCGAATTTGGACGACAAATTGACCGTATCGTCGCGTGCCGCGGGGACGGAAGGAAGCAGTATCTACCTCAAAGCGGGCGAACAATGGCGGGTAGAGGATTTGTTGTACGGGCTGATGCTCCGCTCGGGCAACGACGCGGCGGTCGCGCTCGCCGAAGGAGTGGGAGGCGATATCGAGGCATTTGCGGATATGATGAATCACACCGCTTGCCGCGCGGGGGCGTACTCCACCCACTTTGTCAATCCGCACGGCTTGCATTCGGACGACCACTATACCACCGCTTACGATTTGGCGGCGATCACCGCGTACGCTTTGCACAATCCCACCTTTGCCGAGATCGTCTCCACCCGTTCGCACACTTACGTCCATCCCGACGGAGACAAACGGGTGTTCGTCAACAAAAACAAGATGCTGACGGCATATCCCGGAGCGGACGGAGTCAAGACGGGGTACACCACCAAAGCGGGCAGGTGCTTGGTGACGTCCGCTACCCGAGACGGGATGCAGTTGGTCGCGGTGGTGCTCAACGTGTACGATATGTGGCAAGTATCGGCAAGGCTGTTGGATCAAGCGTTTAGTGCCTTTCGCGACGTCGTTTTGTGGCAAGCGGGGGAGGTCAAATTGGTGCCGGTCGCCGATAGCAGGATCCCCGCCAAAGTCAACGTCACGCTGTCCTACCCTTTGAGCGAGCAAGAGGTGGGACGACTGGTGTACGAGTATCACACCGACTCCACCGCGATAGGGAGAGGCGAAGCCAAGATAGGCGAGGTGTTGATCCGCTTAGACGGCAAAGTGTTGGCGCAAGCGCCCCTGTATAGACAATAGTACCGCCCAAGGCGGTGCGATATAGGGCTAAGCCCCGCGATATATTTGCTATGCAAATACGATCTATCGCCAAAGCCGATGCGATATATCGGCTTTTGCCCTTGTAAAGGAAAAAAGTGTTCTATCAAGTCAGGTTGACAGAACACTTTTCATTTTCTAATTGATCCACTACGGGAGTTGGCTTGTCAAATCGTATCTTGCAAGGCGATATGATCGTTACAGCAACAGCGTCTTGTCTTCGCCCATGCCCAACATACCGTCGAGTACGTACTTTTTGCCGTCTTCGTCGCGGAGATATCCTTCCAACTCGCCGAAGGTGATGTAGTAGTCGATATTGACAACGCCCGCGTGCATGATCATCGGGTTAAGACCGTACACCTTAAACTTGAGGTTGACCATGTCGTGCTCGTCTTTGACCGTCCATTCGGAGTAGTTTTTGAAGTCCTTGCTCTCTATCGACCTTTCAAACTTGACGGGGGGCAGCAGGCTGGATTTGCCTTCTTGCCACAAGATGTTTTCGTTGTAGCGATCTTGGTCGATGGATTGGTTGCGGGTGAGGTTGAACGCAAGGAACTTGCGCTCGCCGTCCACTTCGCACTTGCCCATGGTCGTCACCCAATCGTAGTGGGCTCTACGGGGGTAGTAGCCCCTATGATCGTCCACGATCGCGGTGGTATCCTCGTCGGACAGCATCTCTTCACCGTTGATCACCAAGCGACCTTCCGCTTTGAAAAAGTCTTTTTGGCTGTACAGCGGACGAGGACGTTTTTTGTCGAAAGGAATACTCACCACGCAAGGATCGCTCAATCTCTTTAGCGTAAAGTTGTACTCGATGGTGGCTTCTCCCCAGTTTTCTTTGATCGCTTTGGAGGCGGCTTTGTCCTCTCGTCCCGCCGTGATCAAGCACTTGCCCTCGTGTTTGCCCGACAATTCGCATTTGCCTTCTTGGAAATTGTTGATATATTTGACAAAACTGACGGGGGTATGCGCTTCCGCCACCGCGCCGTTGATCAAGTTGGGAGCGATCACCGTCTCTTTGCTCGGCAAGTTGGTGTCCCAGCAGTACACCTTTTTGGTGCGCTTGTCCCAAAATACGTTGAGCGTCTTGCCAAAGATACCCATATCGCACACCACGGCGAGCAACACGCCGTTTTTGAGGTGGACCTCGGTCGCTTCCCACAGGGTCAGTTTGAGCCGGTTGAAGCAGTTGGGCAACGCCGTGGGGCCTTTGAGCTTGACGATATCCATATCTTCGAACTCTTTGTCAAAGGTACCAAACACACACTTGCGATCTTCGGTCACCATGCTCTTAGGCGTAGGTACCGCGCGACGCTCGGGTGCTATAAATTTACTGTAATCTCCCATAACCAAGTTCCCTCCTAATATTAACTTTACTTTATTATAGCAGTTTGCGCGGGCGTTTTCAATACCGAAAACGTTTTTTTTGAACGCGGATTCTCCTTTTTTTTAACAAAATCGCTTGTTATTCGCACTTTTCTATCGTTTGGTGACCGCCCGATCCGCGCCGGATATTGACAAGTGCGTATTTTTTGCGCTACACTGTTAATATGAATATTGTCGAATGGGCGAAAGTTTCGTCGCAAAAATTATCCGTGCGCCAGATCAAGGAAGGGGACCGTTTGCTCCTTTCCACTCTTGCCTACTTCCATTGGGACGGGTGCGAGGGGATGACTTTGTCCCAAGTCTTTGCGGATAAAGCGGGCGATACGCCCTTACCTGCGGAGGGGATTGAGGATGAAGAAAATTAGCATTTTTATTGCAGTAGTCATCGCGCTTTTGTGCTTCTCGGTGAGCGGGTGCGCCTCTTCCCACACGGTGACTGTCTATTGTATGGGAGAAGTCGTCACGCTCAAAGTCAAACACAATACCGTTTTGCAACCCAGAACCTATACTGGACGTACCGAGATGGGAGGAGCGGTCAAGCGCGAACTGTCCGCATACTACACCGACGAGGCGTGTCATCACCTATTCACGGAACCCGTGACCGAGGATATCACGCTATACGCGCGTAGCAGTCGCAAGGGTTATCCCTATATTCGTTTTGACTTAGAGGAGCGATTCTATTATCTATACTTGTTGGGCTGGGATGAGGAAGTCTCGGCAACCGACTTTGTCACGGCGGTATTGGGTAGCGATGAGAACCCCGCTCATTTTGCCTTTTTCTACGACGCCGAGCACACCCAACCTTTCGAGATGGACGGGACAAATTATTCAAAAGGACAACCGGTTTTCTTTAGTGCGTATCAGGTGTATGTGCAAAGAATCATTTAACAACGGTACAGCTTCCGATGCTTCGAGCAACGCACCATCTCGCTCTATCTATTGACATCTTTTCGATATTTGCGCTACAATGATGATATGAATATTGTCGAATGGGCGAGAGTTTCGTCGCAAAAATTATCCGTGCGCCAGATCAAGGAAGGGGACAGTTTGCTCCTTTCCACTCTTGCCTACTTCCATTGGGACGGGTGCGAGGGGATGAGTTTGTCCCAAGTCTTTGAGACTATGGCGGACGACTACGCCCGTTTGCTCGGCAATATCCACTACGACGATTATCTTGAGTTGTTTTCAGCCGCAGCCCACAGTCCCCGTTTTGCCGACGTCTTGGTGGCGGACTATCAAGAGCGATTCGACGAGTCCACCTCTTGCCAGTTTGCGAGCGTACTGTTCCATTTGGGCGACGGGCTATACTACGCCATGCGCGGTACCGACGGCACCTTGGTGGGGTGGAAAGAGGACTTGGACTTGTTGTACAATTCCAATTTGGCATCCCAAAGCTTGGCGCGCGACTTTTTGGACGGCTATGCCGTCCGCTATCCCGATCTGCCCATCGTGGTGGGCGGACACAGCAAAGGGGGCAATTTGGCGGAGTATGCGGGTATCTTTTGTCGCCCGTCGACCCAAGATCGCGTCCTTGCCGTCTACAACCACGACGGACCCGGTTTTTTGGAAGGGATGGTCGAGGACAGCCCCGAGCGGGCGAGGGTCGCTAAGCGTATCGCCAAGACGGTGCCCGCGTACAGCGTGTTCGGGCTCATGCTCAACCGCGCCGAGCCGTACGAGATCGTCAAAGCGGATACCGAAGGGATCTGGCAGCACTATCCGTTCCATTGGCGTGTCGAGGAGAGCGGCAAGTTCGAGCGAACGTATAGGTTGGATAGCAAAGCGATCCTTATCCGCAACATCATCGAGACTATGTTGCCCACCATGCCTCCGTCCGAGAGGATGATCTTCGTCCACACCTTGTACCAAGCGTTGCGCGCCGCCGAAGTGGAGCGGGTAGGGGACATCAAATCCATGCAGACGGTGATGCGCATGATCAAGTTCAATCGCACCCTGCCCAAGGACACCAAGTCCACGTTGTGGCAAATGTTTTTCCGCCTGTTGTCGGTCATTGCCAAAGAGAGCGTGTCGGGCTCGTATCGTCAGCCCAAGCCCAAGCGGGTGCGCAAAATGCGCTCGCCCAAAACGATTGCAACCAAATATCGCGTTCTGCACGCTAGAGATGGCGACGAACACAAAGACAAAACGAGCAAGGTGTTCAAATCAAAGGCGGTCAAACCGGTAAAGGGGGACAAACCGCCCAAAGCCCAAAAGAGCAAGCCAAAAGCGACCAAACCGATCGCCCAAAAGGACGCGCAACCCGAACCCGACAAAAAGTGCAAAAAGGTCAAATCGACCCATCTCAAAGAGTAAAATGCCTTGGCGTAAATCCTTAGGGATTTGCGATATAACACAGCCTCCTTGCGACAAGGAGGCTGTGTTGCAATTATTCGGCAATACCGAATGCGATATATCCTTTAGGATGTTGCGGATGGGGGTCGATATCCTATCGCTAACGAGCGAGCGTATCTACCGCAGATACTCGGTATCATATCTCGCATTGACCTTGGCAATGATATCGCAAAAGCACCGACGTGGAGATCGGTGCTTTTTTAAGGCTAACTAACAACACACGGCGGTCGGTTTTTTGAATAAAAAATCCTTCTTGTTCCATACTCAAAGTATCAAGGAGGTAACTATGGATCTGATCAAAAGCAAAACCTATATCAACTTAGCCAAGGCATTCGCGGGCGAGTGCATGGATCGCACCCGTTACGAGTACATCGAGTACGGCGCCCGTCAACAAGGCTACAAAACGCTTGCCGAGTGTATCGACAAGATCGCCTACAACGAGTTCAACCACTCGCGTATGCTGTACTCGTTTATCCAAACCGCCAAGCCCACCGCCATCGACAATATCGAGATCTGCTCGGGCTATCCTTTCCGCGAAAAATGGGATCTCGTGGACAACCTGCGCCTTGCCGCTTTGGACGAGCAAAAGGAAGCGGAAGAAGTGTATCCCACCTACGCCAAGATCGCCCGTCAAGAGGGCTTTGACGACATCGCGGGACTATTTGAAAACTTGGCGACCGTGGAAAAGCAACACCAAAAAGAGTTGACCTCTCTGTACGAGCAATTCGCGGGCGGCACCGCCTACAAAAAGGACAAGACCACTTCTTGGGTGTGTGCCGATTGCGGTTACACCGCCGAGGGAAAAGAGGCGTTTGACGTGTGTCCCTTGTGCCAAGCCAAGCAGGGCGCGGTATTGTTGCAAACGGCAAGCTGCAAGTAAGCAAGTGCCGCTTAGCGGCGCAAGATATTTGCTAACGCAAATGCGATATACCGCCAAAGGCGGCGCGATATAAGGCTGCGCCTTGCGATATATTTGCTAACGCAAATGCGATATGTTTGACCTAGGTCAAACGCTGTGGACGTACAAAAAGAGTGTTCCCAAAATAATGGAAGGAACACTTTTTTTGATACGCAACGCGATTTCGCTCGACAAATCGCATCTCGCACCAACATGGTATATCGCAAGGCGATAGCCTTATATCGCATACCCATAGGGGTATATCTCGCACCGCTATAGGCGGTATATCGCATGCCCTTTGGGCATATATCGCGCCGCCTTTTTGGCGGTATATCGCTCCGCTTTAGCGGTCGCTATTCGACGCCGAATTGCTCGTCCCAAAAGGCGAGGTAATCCATATAAACTTGGTCGCGGTTGGTCTCGTGCAGCAGATCGTGCCGTGCGCCCGCGTACAATTTGAGCCGCACCCGCTGCCTGCCGTACGATTGCAGCCGCTCGGTCAAAGCGATGGTCTTTTTGCCCATATCGCTGATGGGATCGGCGTCCCCCGAGGTGATCAGAATAGGCAAAGAGGCGGGTATTTTTTCGATCTTGGCGCGAGTGTAGAGGGTCAGGGAGTTGTTGAACAGCGATTGATGAAACGCCAAGCAGGGGTTGAATTGCGCCCCGCAAAAAGCGTCGCTGACGTACTCTTTGACCACTTCCTTGTCCCGACTGATCCAAGCGTAGCGGATCTTTTCGTCCGCAAACGGCTTGTCCGCGATCTGATGAATAAAATGACTGACGAAGTTGGACGGGGTGTGCGAGTCCACAAAGCCCGCCTGCGTACTCACCGCGACCGTGCCCATCAAAGCGGGTATAATGCGGTGGCGGGAGCAAGAGGAGAGAATGACGGCGGTCAGTTGATTGCCGTACTTTTGCATATACGATAGCAAAAGAGTCGCGCCGTAGCCCACGCCCAAAGCGCCCAAGGGAAGTTTGTAAGTAACCAGTGCCAAACACGCCAGTTTGTAGAGGTCGTCCACCGAGTCGCCGAAGACGTCCCCCTCGGTCTCGCCGCGGTGGTCGTAGCCGCCCGAGGTGCGCCCGTGACCTCTCAAATCGAGCGCCACCACGTAGTAACCGTTGGCGTTGAGAAACCTCGCGTAATCGTCGTATCGGTGGCAGTATTCGCCCACGTCGTGCGCCAAAAGGATGGTCCCGATGGGGGACTCCACGTTTTCCCAAGCCGTACAGTAGATACGGGTCGCTTTGTTTTCAAAGACAAAATCTCGCATACGTTCATTGTACGCCAATCGGGGACAAAATACAAGCCCTTTTGGCGTTATCTTGCGCAGTTTGCTTGTCGTCAAGCCTCTTTCTTTGCGCTCCACCGTACTATTTTGTTACGATTAGGCAAAAGATAGTGGTATGAACGTTTTGCATTGTTTGGTTTTGACAGGCGGGGGCACGGGCGGGCACGTGATGCCCAATTTGGCTTTGTTGCCCTATTTTCAACGTGACTTCGAGCAAGTAGTCTACTTTGGGCAAGCGGGCGGCGTGGAGGAAAAATTGGCGCTTCAGGCGGGCGTTTCCTTTTGGGGTACTCGTGCCGTCAAGTTCGACCGCACCCATCCTCTGCGCAATTTGGCGATCCCCTTCGTGTTGGGCGAGGCGGTGGGTCGCGCGCGCAAATACCTCGTCGAGGTGGGCGCTACCGCGGTATTTAGCAAGGGCGGATACGCCGCCTTGCCCACGGTCATCGCCGCCCATAGGTTGGGACTACCCATCGTGGTACACGAAAGCGACTATTCGTTGGGACTTGCCAACAAGTTGTCCTTGCGCTATACCTCGCATTTGTTGACCGCTTTCGATACGATAGCCAAAGGAGAGTGCGTGGGCAATCCCATACGCGAGACGGTCACCAAAGGCGATCCCACCCGCTTCGTCCCCCTCAAAGGCAAGATCAATTTGTTGGTTTTCGGGGGGAGCATGGGCGCCACTTTTCTCAACGCCTTGGCGGTACAGCTGGCGAAAGACCCTCGCTTTTCGGTCTACAATATCACGGGTAGATCCAAGGTGGAGTGCGACCTGCCGTCCTATCACGCCGTACCGTTTGCGCCGCATATCGAGGATTACTACGCCGGCTGCTCGTGCGTGTTGTCAAGGGCGGGTTCCAACACCTTGTTTGAACTCGCCGCCTTGGGCAAACCCTCGGTGGTCGTGCCCCTACCCAAAGGAGTGTCGAGGGGAGATCAGGTGCAAAACGCCCGCTATTTTGCTTCCCGCTACGGCTTTGCCGTAGTCGAACAAGAGGACGCCACGGTGGACAAAGTGAGCGAGGCGATCTTGGCGGCGCTATCCTCTCCGCCCACGCCCTTGGGCTACCCCGAGGCGATCGATTGTCGTATCGCAACGAGAGTTCGACAAATTGTGATAGAGCACGTGGAAAAAAATCCCAAAAAGTAGCACTCTCCCCTTGACATTGCTACCAATGCAGGGTATAATGATTTTAGCAATCAAGGGTGGTGACTGCTAATTTCGTAGTCATCACGGATCAGGAGGTAGTAAAATGAAAGTGAAACCTTTATTCGACCGCATTTTAGTCAAGCCCACCGAGGCGCAGAC
>CADBTQ010000082.1 GCA_902797685.1 uncultured Eubacteriales bacterium
GATATAGTTGGAACACCGAACTGTTCCCCGACCATCTCGCCTTTCTCGAGGAGTTGCACCGAAGAGGCCATCACGTCACCCTCAACGTCCACCCCTCGCACGGAGTGCGCTTTTTCGAGGATCACTACGCCGACTACTGCAAGATCGTGGGGATCGACCCCTCTACCAAAGCCCCCGTTCCTTTCAAATTGGGGGAGCGCAAGTACGTGGAAGGCTATTTCGACGCCATACATCACCCCTTAGAGGAAGAAGGCGTGGATTTTTGGTGGTTGGATTGGCAACAGGGCAAACGCTCGGACGTCAAGGGATTAGACCCTCTGTGGGCGCTCAATCACTATCACTATTTGGACAGCGGCAGGGGGAACAAACGCCCCCTCATCCTCTCTCGCTATGCGGGGGTTGGGTCTCATCGCTATCCCTTGGGTTTTTCGGGGGACAGCTGTATGGATTGGAAGACGTTGCGCTTCCAACCCTATTTTACCGCCAACGCCGCCAACGTGGGTTACACTTGGTGGAGCCACGACATCGGCGGACATCACCGCTACGGCAAAAACGACGAGTTGTATTTGCGTTGGGTGCAGTTTGGGGTGTTCAGTCCCATCAATCGACTGCATTCCACCGCCAACGAGTTTATGGGCAAGGAGCCATGGAAATGCGCGCCCCATATCGAAACGATCGTCAACGACTATCTTCGCTTGCGCCATTCGCTCATCCCCTATATCTATTCCCAAGCCTATCGTACCGCCAAAGAGGGGATCGCTTTGTGCGAGCCCATGTATTACGGCGATCCGCAAGACCCCCACGCCTATCAAGTGCCCAACGAGTACCGTTTCGGCTCTCAACTCATCGTCGCTCCCGTCACTTCGCCCGTCCATGCTCGGAGCGGATTGGCTAAGGTCAAAGTTTGGTTGCCCCAAGGGGAGTACGTAGACCTCTTTACGGGAAGGCGTTATCAGGGCGGCAGGGAGTATACCGTCTATCGCCCCTTGACGCAGATCCCCGTGTTCGCCCTATCGGGCGCGATCGTCCCCACCTATCGCGACAACAAACACAACGATCTGTCCCTTACTCAGGACCTCGATCTGTGGCTTTGGGCAGGCGACGGCTCTTTCGATCTGTACGAAGACGACGGGGAGAGCAACGAGTATCAAACGGGCAAGTACGCCGTTACGCCCATCACCCAAAAGAGGACGGGCGATACCTTGACTTTGACGATCGGCGCAGTTCAAGGCGACGCGTCCATCCTTCCCTCCAAGAGGGTGGTGTGGTTGGATTACAAAGATCTATCGTCAACGGGTTTGGTCACCGTGGACGGAGTGCCGCAAGAGAGCAATGACGGCATCCGCGTCGAGTTCGACCCCCGTCAAGGCGCGGTCGTGGTACTCAAAGGGTACGTCCTTCGCCAAAACCCCTTTCTTCAGGAGGAGATCGTCGATTTGGTGTCCCGTTATCAAGGCAACAACACCCTCAAATTACTGCGTTACGGCAAGTTGGTCAAAGACCCGTTTGCCAAAGTGTGCGCCCCCTCTTGGGCGAAGGGTCCCATCGAGGAAGCGAGGGCGACTTGCGCTAAAAATCCGCAAAAAACCTCAAAATAATCCCGCTATCCTGTTGACAATGTCCTCAAAGAGGACTACAATACTTTTGGCAGTCAACGATAGAGAGTGCCAAATGGGCGACCGCTCGGATACGGTTTGGCGGCAAAGCCCATTAAGGAGGTAGTATATGAAAAAGTTTAAGACCGAATCGCAAAAGATACTCAACATCATGATCAATTCCATTTACACCAACAAGGAGATCTTTTTGCGCGAATTGATCAGCAACGCTTCGGACGCTATCGACAAATTGTATTTTCAAAGTTTGACCCAAAACTTAGGGCTGAACCGCGAGGATTTTGCCATCAACGTGGACTACGACCCCGACCAACGCACCCTGTCGATATCCGACAACGGTATCGGCATGAGCGAAGAGGAATTGGACGCCAATTTGGGCGTGATCGCCAAGAGCGGGTCGGAAGATTTTAAGGCGACCAACCAAGGGGACGACATCGACATCATCGGTCAATTCGGCGTGGGCTTTTACTCGGGCTTTATGGTCGCCGACAAGATCGAAGTCGTGACCAAAAAGTACGGGGAAGAAGAGGCGCACCTGTGGCGCTCGGTCGGCGCCGAGGGGTACGAGATCAAACCCGCCCAAAGGGATAGCCACGGCACGACCGTGACCTTGTATATCAAGCCCAACACCGAGGACGAGCGGTACGACGAGTACCTCGAGGAGTACACCTTGCGCGACCTCATCAAGCGGTACAGCGATTATATCCGCTATCCCATCAAGATGAAGGTCACCGAGTACCGCTACGGCGAGGATGTCAAGGACGAGGACCGCACCTATCAAGAGGTCAAGACGGTCAACTCAATGGTGCCTTTGTGGGTCAAGCCCAAAAAGGACGTCACCCAAGAGCAGTACGACGAGTTTTACCGCGCCACCTTCCACGACGGGGAAGCGCCTTTGCTTACCATTCACACCTCGGTCGAGGGCAAAGTGGACTACAAGGCGTTGCTGTTCGTGCCCGCCAAAGCGCCCTACGACTATTACAGCAAGGAGTACGAAAAGGGGCTCAAGTTGTACACTTCGGGCGTGATGATCAGCGAAAGACTGCCCGATCTGTTGCCCGATTGCTTCTCTTTCGTCAAGGGCTTGGTGGACAGCGACCTGCCCCTCAACATCAGCCGCGAGACCATTCAGCACAACTACCAACTCAAAGCCATCGCGGACAATATCAAGAGCAAGATCCAAAAGGAATTGCTTAATTTGCTCAAAAACGACCGCGCCAAATACGAGACCTTCTTTAAGGCGTTCGGGCTGCAGCTCAAATACGGCGTGTACGCCGATTGGGGACTCAACAAGGAGTTTTTGCAGGATTTGATCCTGTTTGAATCGGTCAAAGAGGGCAAGCAGATCACCTTTGCCGAGTACGTGGACGCCATGGCGGAAGGGCAGACCGAAATCTACTACGGCGTGGGCAAATCCGCTCTTGCCGTCAAGAGTATGCCCCAAAGCGAGGCGCTGTTGGCCAAAGGCTACGACATCTTGGTGTTGTCCCAAGATATCGACGAATTCGCCTTGCGTTCCATGCGGTCTTACCGCGATCACGACTTCAAGTCCATCGCGCAGGAGTTGCCCCAAGAAGAGGGTGAAACGGCGCATAAGGACGTGTTGGACGGGATCAAGGAAGTGCTGGGCGACAAGGTCAGCAAGGTCAAAGCAAGCACCGCTTTGGGCTCTCACGCCGTGTGCCTGACCGCAGGCGGCGAGGTCAGCTTGGAGATGGAAAGGGTGCTCAACGCCATGCCCAACGCCATGGGCGGGGTCAAAGCCGAGCGGGTGTTGTCCGTCAATCCCGACAGCGCCGTCTTCGGCAAGTTGTGCGCCTACTTCGGCACCGATCGTCCCGCGTTTGAGACGTTGTCTCAAGTGCTGTACGATCAAGCCGTACTCGCCGCGGGGTTGGAACTCGAGGACCCCCAAGGGTACGTCGATCGGGTCACACAGTTGTTGTCCCTATAGTATAATATGGAAGTTACCTCTACCGTCTTTTACGTTATCGAAATCATCGGTACGGTGGCGTTTGCCATCACCGGCGCCATGATCGCCATCCGACACGATCTGGATATCTTCGGCGTGCTGTTTATGGGCGTCATCGTAGCGTTGGGCGGCGGTACGTTGAGAGACATCATCTTGGGGATCAATCCCCCTCGTATGTTTAGCGACTTCGTGTTCGTATTGGTCGCGGCGGGGACGGCGTTTTTGGTCTTCGTTTTGGCGACCTTCGGTCATCGGTTTTATACCAAACACGAGCACCAAATGGACGAGGTCAACAACGTGTTCGACGCGCTGGGTCTGGCCGCTTTTACGGTCACGGGCGTGGAAGCCGCCATCATGGCGGGACACTTCGACAAGGTGTTTTTGTGCGTGATCATGGGTATGACGACCGCGGTCGGCGGAGGCATTATCCGCGACATCTGCGTGCACGAGATCCCTATGGTGTTTACCAAAAACGTGTACGCTTTGGCGTCTATGATCGGCGGGATGTTGTACATCGCTCTGTACGCTTCCCACGCTTCCGTTACGGTGTGCACCTTCGTCACCTTGGGCGTGACGTTTGCTTTGAGGTTGGTGGCGATCATCTTCCACCTCAACCTACCCAGAGCGGGCGTGGCGGCTCGTCTGAACGAATAAACGATCCACGAAAAAGCGGTTGCGACCATCTCGCAACCGCTTTTTTTTTGTTTTGCTTGGCTTCGCTCAACTCAAGGTCAACGTATCCAATTCGTCCACATAAGCCTGGTAGTTGGTTTGGTACGCGCTAAGTAGGCTAGACGGCACCTTGATCGATAGGGTCGTATTGCGTGCGTATTGGTACAGCACTTCAAACGAATCGAGATCCACCATCTCCCCGTCCAGGTAGACGGTAGCGACTTGACTGCCCGTCAGCATTGCCGAGCAAACGGTATTGCCCGTGACGTGTACGGCGGTAAGAGAGGAGGGTATCGAACTTGCTCCGCCGAAATAGTAGGACAAAGAGTATTTGCCGCTATGCGTCAGAGTGGCGACGCTACCAAAGCCTTTGAGTACGCCCGAAGTAAGATCCACGTTGAGTACGACGGTGGTCGCGTTGGGGCATTCCACCGTTCCCGTCCCCGCCACTGCGTCGACGGTAAGCGTAGTCACGCCGGATAGCCCGCCGAATGCGCCTCTTCCTATCGAGGTAAGGGTAGCGGGCAAGTCGAGAGCGGTCATGGTCGATTGATAAAAAGCGTATGTCCCCACCGAAGCGACGCTCGACGTCTCTCCCGCAGGCGCCCAGGTCAGGGTGCTGATATTGGCTTGGTAGAAGGCGCTTCCCGCGATGGCGACGACGGGCACTTGATAGACGGTGCCGCCTACGTAAGTCGGCAACGTGACCGCCGTTTTGGTCGTAAAGGTGTGTCCCACGATGGTGGCAGCCTCGGTCGTGATGTCAAAGGTCAGCCCCGCGGTAGTACTGTTGTAAAACATGGCGCGCAAGGTGATGGTCTCGCTCTTAAGTCCTTGGGGCAAGGTCGTCCCAACGTATGTCTCGCCCTCTACGTACCACCAACCCGCAAAGGTGTGCTTGCTAAGCGTGGGCTTGGACGAAATGGTCGAAGCCTTGTTGGCGGTGTAGGTCACCGCGCTTACCGACGAGGAGGAGCCGTTGAGTTCAAAGCTCACCGCCACGTTGCGCTCGAAGTAGGCGTACAAGGTCACCGCCCCCGTGCGGTTGTTGAGGTTTTGCACCTGTTCGGTGTAGTCCTCGTCGAGGTACCATCCCACGAACATGTAGCCCGACATCGTGGCGTTACTCAAATTGTTTGCCGTGCCCGAAGTCGCATAGGTGTAGCTCGTCTTGGTGTTGGGATTGGTCGCCCCCTCGGGCAGCACGTACTCGACGGGGTATTCGATCAGCAGTAGCCTCGTGTACAAAGTGATGCTCGCCGTGGCTTTGGCGGTGGAGTTGTTGAAACTGACGGTGTAGGTCAATCCCGCCAAGGTAGAGGTCGTTAGCGTATCGAATCCGTCCTCGTCGTAACCCGAGTCGGAAGTGTACCATCCGCGGTAGTCCCGCCCTCTCAAACTATTGTTGATTTGGGTGGGGTCGGGGAGTACGAATCCCGCCGCCACGTCTTCGATACTCGCCGTCTTGTAGTCGTTGGCGGTCAAAGTCGAGGTCGAGCCGGTGGAGAGGTTGCGATACCGATAGTTGACGGTGTAAGTCACGGGATACCACGCCGCATACAAGGTCACGTCTTGGCAAGCGGGCGCGGTCGCGGACACGGTCGTCGCCCCCAAAGCCGTCAGCATGGAAGAAGGCACCGATTGGATATACAACCCTCTCAAATAGTACCCCGTGCGGGTGATCTTGTTGAGAATATTGCTCTTAAAGGTAGTGGAATTGGTGCTCGCGTCGCCGAGAACGTACGAAGAGGGCATACCCGCTATCGTCTCCTCGTCGAGGTACATGAGCACGCTCTCTCGGTCGTAGGCGATCGAGTAAGTGCCCGGTCGCAACACCCCGTACACGGTCAACTTGTCGCCGAATCCTTGGGTGGAGAGGATGGGTTCATTGCCCTCCTTATCGAGATACCAACCGACGAAATCGTAGCCGTTGCGGGTAGCGTCCGCAAAGGTCACGTGCGCTTCCACCGTGTACGTCTTGGGGTTGGTGTTGGTCACGCCCGACAAGGCGGCGCCCGTATCGCTCACGAAGTTGTAGGTCAAATTGTAGGTGTTGAGGGACCATTTGGCGTAATAGGTGGGCGGCGCGCCGAGATAAGCGCGCGCATTGAATGACGAAACCTTGGTGCCCGTGCACTCGGGGTTGTCAAACCAACCTCCGAAGGTGTAACCCGTGCGGGTAGCCGTCCCCAAATTGACGTTGCCCGTGGTCGAATACCCGTAGGTGGGAAGGTTGTAGTCCCCTTGGAACTCCTCGCCTCCTTGGTTGAGGACGACGGGGGAGTAGAGCACCTCGGTCCAGTCGGCGTAGATGTCCAAGTCGCCGTAGCAGTCCTTGATCTCGCCGATGCGCTTGGTGCAGCCCTCGTCGCGGTACCAACCCCTAAAGGTGTGGTACAAAGCTTGGGGCGCGGGCAAAGCGTAGTTGTCGATGATGCGGAACGTCTTGGGCAATTCCACCTCCGTCACCAATTCGTCGGGCAAATTGTAGTGCGCGGTAAGCGTATAGGCTTGGATATTCCAGCCGGCGTATAGGATCAGATCCCTATCGAACGTATCTTTGGGTAGGGTGGTATAGGGGGTGCCGATCAACTGTTCGGTGATATACCAAGCGCCGAAGAGGTAGCCGCCTCGCTCCGGGATAAGCAAGGGGGTGTCGGTCACCGCGCCGTAGCTTCCTTGGGCGGTCACTTCCTCTTCGCTCATGCTCTCGGGATCCACGTACAGCATCCGATAGGTGATGGTATGGACGTGTTCTTTCCACTCGGCGTACAGCACTTTGCCGTCGTAGACGGCGATCTCCTCGGCAGCCACCTTGATCTCGCCGGAAGTCGGCTCGAACTTTTTGCCGTCCGCGTCGTACCAATACTCGAAGTCGCAACCAAAGCGCTCGGCGATAGGCAAACTCACCAGCCCGTCCGAGAGGGCAAACTCCACTCCTTGAGCGGCTTCGCCGTCGGCGAGATTGAGGCGCACGGTATAGGTCTTGACCGTCTTGGCGTAGTAGTGTTTGTCACCCGACGAGCCCGCGAGCAAAATATAGTTGCCGTCGCGGTCTTTTTGCACTTCCTGACTACACTCTCTGTTGGCATACCAACCGAGGAAGCGGTAACCCGCGATGGTGGCTTGGGGCAATCTCGTATCGCTGTCGGTCACGCGGAAAGTCAAGGTGTCGACCACCTCGTCGCTTGCATCGTGATGGAAATAGAGGGTGTACAAAGTCGCCTTCCAACCGGCGTGCAAGGTGCGATCGCCCCAAAGCCCCGCAAGCGACTCCACCATCCGTCCGCTCTCCTCGTCGCGCCATCCCACGAAGTCAAATCCGGGGCGGGTAGCGGGGGAAAGAGAGAGGGTGGTGTCGATGGTATAGGTCGAGGGGTTGGATTGGGTCGCTTTGATGGACGAATTGTCGTCTTCCAAGGCAAACGTCACGTTGTAGGTGACGGCGCTCCACTGTCCGTACAAACTAAACGAGCCCGTCGAGCCCTTGGGGATGAGATTGTACGGATTGCCTTTGGCGTCCAAATAGGTGTCGAAAGAATAGCCGTTGCGAGGTCTGGGGGAGGGCAAACTCTTGCTCGTCTCCACCGTGTACTCCACGGTAGTCTCTTCTTCGCCGAAGTTGTACAAGGTGACGGTGTAGCGCAACGCTTCCCACCTGGCGGTCAAAGTCAAGGGCGCGTCCAAGCGGGTCTTAAAGGAAAACTTGGTGCCGTCCGCCGTGTACCAACCCAAAAGGTCGTAACCCGCTTGGGTGAGGGCGGGCTCTTCCACGTAGCCGTCCACGGTGGTGCGCGTAAAGCTGAAATCTTGGGATACGAAGGTGACGACTTGCTCGTCGTAGCGTTCCTTGACCCGATAGGTCAAAGTCACCGTTTGATTGCGCCCCGCTCTATCCGTCACTTTGACCGAGCAGGTGGCGCGGTCGGTGATCATGGCGGTCGCCCACCCGCTCACCGCTTTGGGGTCGGTCACCGTGACCTCAGCGGTGGTGTCGTCCGAATAGGACACCACGAAAGGATGGTCGGCAAGGATCGCCATCAAACTGTCCACTTTGTCGTCTTGGTAAAAACTCAACTCGGGCAGAGTCGAGGTCACTTCCACGACGTTGCGCGCGATGACGACGTAGTCGAACGTACATTGCGCGGTACCGTATACGGTATCGTAAGACACGGTCAGTTGCCGGTTGCCCGAGCGCGAGGTGTCAAACCCCGCGATCATGCGGTGGGTCAGAGGAATGCGCAAGTCCTCTTCGTCGCGGACGGATACCACCAAGTAGCAGTCGGCGATGTTGAGGGGGTCGTCGATCTTGTAGGTGTCGTTAAGTCCTTCCACTTTGACTTCGGTGATGCGCGAGATCACCTCGGCTTGGGTGACGGTGTAGGTAAACGTAAAGGGATAGTCCTTATACGTCCCCGTCATGGTCTTTTTGCCGACCGTTTGGGTGTTGATCCCCTTGGATATCCAGTTTCGATCAAGCGATACCGTCTCGCTCGAGCCGTCCGAATAGGTTACGCTGACTATCGCTCCCTCGAGATCGACTTCCTCTCCTTGGGTGTAGGTGGTTTTGAGCCCCGAGAGGGTGATGCCCGTCACGGTCACTTCGCTCTTTTCCCCGCAGCCGACCGCAACTGAGGCGACCAACAGGGCTACGATCAACACGATCCACAATTTTTTCATACTTCTTTCCTCGCGCATAAAGTATCATTTTAATTATACCAATACCAACTCTTTTTTGTCAATATCCATTATTTTGTAGCCCTTGCCGTGCGCGCGACTTTGCTCGACAACTTTTGTTACGTTTGCCCAAAGAGTTTGTTTTTCCTCTTTATTTTTTCATGGGTGTTGTGTTACAATGGTACTATGAAAAGGTTTTGGCTGTTTTTACTCGCTATCACGGTCGCCTTGGTCGCGGCGTTGAGTTGTGCGCCCGTGGCGCTTGCCGAGGGAGACGCCCACTATTTGGTGGGGGACTCCGCCGTTACCTTTTACTATGCCAACCGCTTTGGAGAGCGCTTTTCTTTCACTTTGCCCTCGGGCTACACCGTGGCTTTGGGCGCGACCGTGACCGACGGCTCCACCGCCTACGTGGAAGCGACGTTTGCGGGGCTTGAGGGATTGGTGCTTGCTTCGGACAAGCAAAAAATGACCCTCTCTTCCACCTCGGTCGCCCTTCCTCGCGCGGTCGTCACCAGCAAGATGGGCTGGATATTCAAGATGATGCCGGACGGCACCCTCAATCCCGAAGCGTACACCGACGGCATGACGTTGACCTACTTGGGGTCGTTTGACTACAACGGCACTCTGTACTACGCGGTGCAAAAGACGACCGACGGCAATCGCGTCTATTACGTGTTGGCGTCCGACGCCAACCAAGAGGACGTGGAAGCCATCGTTCATCCCAAAAAGGCGACCGAGCCCACTCCGACGGATCCGAGCGGTACGAGCAATACCATTTCCAATCCCACCTCTACCGAGAACAAAAAAGGCTTTACTTGGGTGAGATTGGTCCTTATCATCGGTATCATCGCTCCTTTGGTCGTCATACTGCTGTTTATTATCCGCCCCCGCCATAAGGTCTCGCGCGCGGTCAGGGAACTCAGCGACGTGGACGACGACGATCTCGATCTGGACGAATAGCGGTCGGTTGACTGCGGAAAGCGTTTGGCTATGCCGAACGCTTTTTTTGTCGTACCGTGGGCGGGGATCGTGTTTTTTTGTCTCCACTTTTGTTTGTGAAAAGGTCGCAACTGTTGACAATTCCGCGTTTGGTGTGCCATAGTAGAGATATGGAAAACACTATCGCTTCTTTGATCGATCCAGCCTTCCCCTTAGTCAGCAACCTTTCCAACGCGGCTGCCGTCTTGGGGACCATGCCCAATATCAACTGGGCGGGATTTTACCTTGTGGACGAAGCGCACGACCGCCTCTATTTGGGGCCTTTTTGGGGAGAGCCCGCCTGTATTCTCATTCCATTGGGCAAAGGAGTGTGCGGTACCGCCGCCGCTCTTGGCAAAACGGTGATCGTCCCCAACGTGGACGAGTTTGAGGGTCACATCGCCTGTTCGGCCGCCTCTCGCTCGGAGATCGTGGTGCCTATCCTCGTAGAGGATAAAGTGGTCGCCGTCATCGACGTGGACGCCCCGGTTTTGGATCGTTTCCATTCGGACGACAAGGCGCTATTGGAGAGGATCGCCGCCATTATTGCTGAGGTGTGGAGATGAAGAAAGCGTATTTTGCGGGCGGCTGTTTTTGGTGTATCGAAGCGCCTTTGGCAATGACCAAAGGGGTGACTTCGGTCCTGTCCGGCTATGCGGGCGGGGAGGAGCAGGACCCCACCTATTACGCCGTCAAATCCCAATCCACCCACCACAGAGAGTCTATCGAGGTGACTTACGATCCCCAAGTCCTCGACTACGAGGGGTTGGTCAAGGTGTTTTTGTCACATATCGACCCGCTTGACGGAGAGGGACAGTTCGGGGACGTGGGACGCTCGTACACTACCGCCGTGTATTACCAAGACCAAGAGGAAAAGGAGATCGCCGCCAGGCTTTTGAGAGAGTTGCAGACTCGCTACGACGAGCCCTTACAGGTAGCTTTGGAGCCGATGGGTAAGTTTTGGGTGGCGGAAGAGGAACACTTGCATTACTACCAAACTCACCCCGAGGAGTGGGCGGAGGAAATGCGCCGCTCGGGTAGGGGCGCGATCCACGAGATGAGCTTGCAGCCCGCCCCCTTCGCCGCCATCGCAAGGGGCGCAAAACGGGTGGAGATGCGCCTCAACGACCCCAAACGCCAAGCGGTCGAGGTGGGAGATAAGATATTCTTTCGTCAAGAGGCGACGGGCGATACGACGTGCTGCCTGGTGACGGGCAAACGCGTTTTCCGCGACTTCGCCGCTCTTTACGCCGCCTATCCCGCCGCCGAGTTGGGCTATACCGAGGGAGACAGAGCGGACTATAAGGATATGAACGCGTATTATACCGAGGACAAGATCGCGACTTTCGGCGTTTGCGCTTTGGAGATCGCGCCCGCGGACAAGTAATCGCGACAAGGAGAAAGGTATGAATCTGTATCAAATCATTTTGGTGGCGGTCTTCGCCGTCATGACCGTCTTGGGCTTTATCGTCATGGGCGTAGACAAACGCAAGGCGCAGGAGAAAAAATGGCGTATCAAGGAGGCGACTTTGTTCGCTTTCGCCATTCTGTTCGGCGGGGTGGGCACCACGTTGGGTATGTATATCTTCCGTCATAAGACCAAACACTGGTATTTTGCGGTATTTTTCCCCATCTTCGCCTTGATCGATATCGCCGCCTTGGTGGTGGGTATCATTTATTTGGGCAAACTATGATCGACTGGCACGCCTACTGGCGGGCGGTTTTTGCCCAAGACAGAGAGGAGTTACCTCGCTTTTTCGCCGAGGGTGCCGAGATATGTTGGCATTGTACCGACGAGCGTTTTACAGTGGACGAATTCGTCATAGCCAACTGCGACTATCCCGGCGAGTGGGAAGGGGAGTTGCTCCGAGTTTTCGACGGCGATCCCGTCGCGATGGTCGCCAAAGTGTGGGCAAAGGGCGGGTCGGTCTCGTGCCACGTGACCTCGTTTGCCCGCCTTCAACAAGACATGATCGTTCGCTTGGACGAATACTGGGCGGACGATGGGGAGGCGCCTTCGTGGCGCAAAGAGTTGGGACTTGGTCGTCCCATAGGAGAGTAGTATGACTTTACAGTGGATAGACAACCAAAAAGGCATCGATCGTTACCGCATCGATAACGGCAAGGGCGCAATGGTGGAGATCATCACCTTGGGCGCTCGTATCACCAAACTGATCGTTCCCGATCGAGCGGGCGATCCCACCGACGTGGTGTTGGGGTACGACGACCCCGCCGCTTACTTCGACGATACCACCTATTTCGGCGCGATCATCGGCAGGGTGGGCAATCGTATCGACAAGGGACGCTTTGCCCTTAACGGCAAGACCTACGCGCTGGCGACCAACGACGGCGCCAATCACTTGCACGGGGGCAAGGTGGGCTTCGATCATCGCGTCTTTAAGGCTATGCCCTTAGACAGCAACAAATTGGAGTTGACCTATACCTCTCCCGACGGGGAAGAGGGGTACCCCGGCGAGGTCAAAGTGACGGTGGTCTACACCCTCGAGGAAGACAACGCCCTTACCATCGCCTATCGTGCGACAACTAGCGCCGACACCCCTCTCAATCTTACCAACCACGCCTATTTCAATCTCAACGGGGACGCCCTCTCGGTGGGCGGGCATATCGCTCAAATCAACGCCGACTATCTCACCGACGTGGACGAAGGCTTGATTCCCCACGGGGAATTGTTGAACGTCAAGGGTACCCCCTTCGACTTTACCTCGCCCAAACCCATCGGCAGAGATTGGGACGGGGATCATCGCCTGCTCAAGATCGCTCGCGGCGGATACGACTTCAACTACGTTTTGTCCGACTCGGCCAAAGAGGTCGCCTGCGTCACGGGGGACAAAAGCGGTATCGTGATGACCGTGTTGTCCGACCGCCCTTGCGTGCAGTTTTACACGGGTAACTTCTTAGACGGGGTAGAGGGCAAGCAGATCTATCCCTACCATTCGGCGTTTTGTTTGGAGACGCAAGGCTACCCCAACGCGGTCAACGTCCCCTCTTTCCCCTCTTGTATCCTTAAGGCGGGGGAGACTTTCTCCTCGACTACGACCTATCGCTTTGGAGTCAAGTAAATTGAACTCAATGCAATAAGGGGGTTTATCCCCCTTTTTTTGTTGCCAAACGAAACTTTTGCAAAAAAAGTGTGCGAAAAGTAGTGTTTTCCCGTTGCAATCCGGGCGAGTTGCGGTTATAATGTATAGAGTGAATAAAACTCTGCATAACAAGGAGAAAACTATGGCGTCATTAAGAGCAAAATTGGGCAGGATCGTCGTCCGCAAGTTCTACAACATGAATCCCGAAGGGGGCAAATCCTTTGCCGAGGTCACCGAGATGGTCTCCAACTACGGTACCAAAGTCCGCAAAGGGTTCGTCCGTACCGTCGAACGCACCGAGGAAGGCGTGGTTTTCGAGCGCATCGCTCCCGTGTCGGGCGGCAACGGCAAATTGGTGCTGTACATGCACGGCGGCGGCTATTCGGCGGGACTCAGTCAAGCCTATCGCACCCAGGCGTGCGATATGGCGAAGGCGGCGGGAGGCGCCGAGTGCATCATGCCCGACTACGACCTTTCGCCCGAGCACAAGTACCCCACCCAACACGAGCAGGGGTACGCTATGTGGTTGGACGTGTTGCGCCAAGGGTATCAGCCCAAAAATATCATCTTGGGCGGCGACTCGGCGGGTGGCAACTTGGCGTTGTCCGTCATGCTGCGCTTGCGCGACGAGGGCAAAGAGTTGCCCCACGCCATGTTTTTGATCTCTCCTTGGACGGATATGGCGGGTAGCGGTTCAAGCTACGAGACCAATTACGCGGTTGACCCCATGTTCGGCAAAAAGAACGTCGTCTTGGACAAGGAGAGCAAAGAGCGTTTGCTCCACAGCGATATGTACGCTTGGGTGGGCGACGCCGATCGTCACGATCCCTACGTTTCTCCCGTGTTCGGCTCTTACGAGGGGTTCCCCTCGACCTTGATGACCGTGGGCGGGGACGAGATCTTGTTGGACGACACCCTCACCATTGCCGACAGTATGCGCAAAGCGGGCGTGGACGTTACCGTCATCAGCCACGAAAAGATGTTCCACATCTATCCCTTGTATTACACCTTGTTCCCCGAGAGCAAAAAAGCGTACAAACAGATCCTCGGCTTTATCAAAGACAAGCTTAACTGACTCGATGAAATCTATTAACAAAAGGTGGCTCGGTCTCCTGATACTGGTCGCTACGACCATCGCTTGGGGTACCTCTGTCATCTTGCTCAAACAAACTATCGATCACCTTCCGCCCATGTACGTGTTGGCGATGCGCTTTGTGATCGCCGCCGTGCCGTTGTGGATCATTTTCGGCCGCCGCCTCAAAGGTATCTCTAAGGGTACCATAGTCAGAGGCATTATTTTGGGCGTGGTGGTGACGGCGGCATACGTGGTGCAGACTTACGGTCTGCAATATACCACCGCTTCCCGCAATGCCTTTATCACCGGCTCTTACTGCGTGATATGTCCCTTCTTGGCGTGGGCTGTCGAGCGCAAACGTCCCCGTTTCCACAGCGTGATCGCCGCCTTTATCTGCGTGGCGGGTTTGGCGATGATCGCTTTTTCGGGCGGAGACGACGGCGGGTTGCACATCTTGGGCGACGGACTTACCCTGTTGGGTGCCGCTGGCTACGCCGCTCAGATCATCATGATCTATAGTTTCCAGACCAAACACAAGGACGACGGGATCCGCCTGTTGGTGTTGGAAGTGTCCACGGTCGCCTTTTTGTGTCTCGTATTATCGGCGTGTATCGAATTGCCCATTCACGGAGTCAAGGCGTTTGCGTTTGGTTGGGACGAGGCTTGGCGTATCCTCTACTTGGGCTTGATCTGTACCCTCATCGCGCAGATGGCGCAGATGATCGGGCAAAAATACACCTCTCCCGCGCAAGCGGGTATGATCCTCTCTATGGAGTCGGTCTTCGGGGTCTTGTTTGCCATCGTCATCGGCAACGAAAAGTTGACTTGGTTGTTGGGCGGCGCGTTCATTTGTATTTTTGCGGCGCAGATGCTCAACGCTTTGGGCCCTTGGATCGACGACAAGATCGCCGCTCGCAAAATGCAGGTGGTACCCTTGGAAGATGATCCTCAGTCCGACTCTTCCGACTCCGCGCTTACGCCCGAGGGAGACTCCTCGCCGATAGAGCAAGCGGAACCCCCTTCTTCCGATGGATCCAAACTTTGATTTGTCCTCAATAGTAGACCCTTTGCTCGCTTGGTACGATACTGCCAAGCGAGATTTGCCTTGGCGCGGCGCTCCCACCCCATACGAGGTGTGGATCAGCGAGATCATGTTGCAACAGACGAGGGTCGAGGCGGTCAAAGACTACTATACCCGTTGGATCAAGGCGTTGCCCACCGTGCAAGCGCTTAACGACGCCCCCTTGGACGTGGTGCGCAAGTTGTGGGAAGGATTGGGGTATTATACCCGTATGCGCAATCTCAAAGCCGCCGCCAAACTGCTCGTTGAGGAGTACGGGGGAGAGTTGCCCAAAGATCCCGCCCTTCTTGCCCGCTTGCCGGGGATAGGCGAGTACACCGCGGGGGCGATCTGCTCGATCGCTTTCGGTTTGCCTACCCCCGCCGTGGACGGCAACGTGTTGCGGGTGTTGGCGAGGCTCCGTGCCGACGACACGGATATTTTGTCCGCCTCGGCTCGTCAATCCGCCACCGCTTCGCTGTCCGCCGTTTTCCCCAAAGAGCGCGCTTCGGATTTTACCCAAGCCATGTTCGAGTTGGGTGCACTGGTGTGTCTACCCAAAGAGCCCCGCTGCGAGGGCTGTCCCTTGCGGCAACTGTGTTTGGCGAGAGCCTGCGGCAAGCAAAAGGAATTGCCGATAAGGATCGTCAAGACCAAGCGCAAGATCGAGGAGTTGACCGTGTTGGTGCTGACGGACGGGGAGCGATACGAGTTGACTTTGCCCAAGCAAAACGGCTTGCTCGCCGGTATGTATGGCTTGCCCTCAAGAGGGGGCAAATCGACCCCCGACGAGGTGGATAAAAAGTTGTCCGACGAGGGTTACTCGGTCAAGTCGATCACCCCCTTGGGAGAGTGTAAGCACGTGTTTACCCACGTCACTTGGCAGATGGTAGGCTACAAGGTCGAGGTGGAGACGCTGCACGGCTTTGCCGCCACCGCCCAAGAAGTCGCCACACTTTACGCTTTGCCCACCGCTTACGGAGGATACAAGCCATGGATCGTTTAGTCCCTATCGCCACTTTACGCACCCCTTTCTCTCAAAAGTTCGGCGTACCCCGTCAGTCGGGCACCGAGGGCGTAGTCGGTAGGGTGGAGTTTCATTCTCCCTACGGCGACCCCAACGCCTTTCGCGGATTGGAAGGATACAGCCACGTTTGGCTGTTGTGGGGCTTTTCGCAAGTGGAACAGACCGACCGATTTGTCCCCACCGTGCGCCCGCCGAGACTCGGTGGCAATACCCGCATGGGGGTGTTCGCCACCCGTTCGCCTTTTCGTCCCAACCCCATAGGGATGAGCGTGGTCAAATTGCTCAAGGTGGAAGTGACGGACGGGCGCGTTTCCCTTGTCGTCGAGGGAGTGGATATGACGGACGGCACCCCGGTGTACGACGTCAAACCCTATCTGCCGCACGCCGATTGCATACCCCAAGCCACAGGCGGTTGGAGCGCCGAGGTCAAGGACGAGTGTCTATCCGTCGTGTGGGATTGCTCCGTCCCCGAGGAATTGAGGTCTTCGCTCGAGGCGATCTTGGCTCAAGACCCCCGCCCGCACTACATCGACGATTCCCAAAGGGTGTACGGCTTTGCCTATCTCGGGCACGAGGTCAAATTCGCCGTCAAAGACGACGTTTTGCACGTCTTATCCGTCCTTGACAAGGCATAAGCGCAAGTTATATCGTTGGCGTTTTGTATCAATACAGTTTAACTTTACCCCGAGGCATTTCGGGGTTATTTTTGTTTTTTTGACAAAAACCCCTTTCAAAGAGATAAGATCGGCGGGGGATTTGATATAATGATATTGTAATCAACGGAGGTAACGTAGATGAGTTACGTCACGCAAGTATTGGAACAACTCAAACAAACCTATCGCAACGAGCCCGAGTTTTTGCAGGCGGCGGAAGAGATATTGCCCTCTTTGGAGCCCGTTTTGGCGGCTCATCCCGAGTATCAAAAAGCCGCTCTTTTGGAGCGATTCGTCGAGCCCGAGCGGGTCGTATCGTTTGCCGTTCCTTGGATGGACGACAAGGGCGAATACCACGTCAACAGGGGTTGGCGGGTGCAATTCAACTCGGCGATCGGTCCCTACAAGGGCGGGCTTCGTTTTCACCCCTCGGTCAACTTGTCCATTCTCAAGTTTTTGGGGTTGGAACAGATACTCAAAAACAGCCTGACCTCTCTTCCCATCGGCGGGGGCAAAGGCGGCAGCGATTTTGACCCCAAAGGCAAGTCGGACGGGGAGATCATGCGCTTTTGTCAAAGCTTTATGACGTGCCTGTACCGCTCCATCGGCGCGGACGTGGACGTGCCCGCGGGCGATATCGGGGTAGGCGGCAGAGAAATTGGCTACCTCTACGGTCAGTACAAACGCTTGACGGGTACCGTCACCCCCGGGGTGATCACCGGCAAGGGTATATCCTACGGCGGCAGTCTCGGGCGTACCGAGGCGACCGGCTACGGGCTGTTGTTTTTTGTGGATGAAATGATGAGGGATAACGGCAAATCCCTCGATGGGATGCGCGCGGTCATCTCGGGTAGCGGCAACGTCGCCATCTACGCCGCTGAAAAGGCGCAAGAGTTGGGCGTCAAAGTGGTCGCCATGTCGGATAGCAACGGCTATATCGTGGACGAGGACGGGGTCGATCTTTCCGTCGTCAAAGAGATCAAACTGGCTCGCCGCGCGCGTATCAAGGAGTACTTGCAGTCCGTTCCATCCGCTCGCTACTTCGAGGGGTGCAAAGGGATCTGGACGGTACCTTGCGATCTGGCGCTTCCTTGCGCCACCCAAAACGAGTTGGATTTGTCCTCGGCGTTTGCCCTCATCGCACACGGCGTCGTAGCCATAGGAGAGGGCGCCAATATGCCTTGTACCTTGGACGCCCAAAAGGCGTTTGTGGAGCACGGCGTTTTGTTCGCTCCCGCCAAAGCCGCCAACGCGGGTGGAGTGGCTACGTCCGCCTTGGAAATGGCGCAAAACAGCGCGCGCCTCTCTTGGAGCAAGGAACAGGTGTTCGGGCAGTTGCAATCCATCATGCGCTCCATCTACCGCAATGCGCTTGCCGCCGCTCGTCGCTACGGATTGGGCGACAATCTGATTGACGGAGCGAATATCGCGGGGTTTGAGCGGGTGGCGGAGGCGATGTATGCCCTCGGACTGTGATTTTCGGCGAGATTGGCGCAATAGCGGCACTCCGCCCGCTCGCTCGGCGCGTGTACGGTAGTACATTTGCCCCTCGACTCGTGGGTTAGTAGTACCACTCTTGTGCTCAATCTCGCCGAAAATGGGAGTTTTTGTGATAATGAGCGATATCGGGCGATTGCGCTCGTTCGCTCGCGTCACGTACGGCAGTACGTTAGGCGCTTGCTCACTCGTTGGTAATCACCCGCTCTCATCCCATTATCGCAAAAACTCGGAGTTTTAACCTTAACTCGGAGTTTTAACCTTAACTCGGAGTATTAATTTGAACTCGGAGTATCCACTTGAAACTTGGTATAAGAGGTTATTGTTAAAAAGCAGTTTTTCATTATGGAACACACGCGACCCAATGCTACCGAAACGCGTGGGAAAGTGGTTTGGCAAAAAAGGCTCTTTTGTAAAATGCGAAAGAGCCTTTTTGTAGCGTTTGTTTGAGTGGGTTAGTCGCCGCGAAGGGACTAAAAACCCATGATCAGGGACACGACGTAGCCGACGGTCAAACCCGTAAAGAGCAGAGCGGCGGTGATGACGGCGTTTTGTTTGACCGACTTGACGTGGCGATACAACACCATCAATCCAAGCCCCGCGTTGACGCACAATCCGCCCACGCACGCGCCGAAGCCAAGCCCGCCTATCATGTACAATTCGGACAACATGACCGACGAAGCGCAGTTGGGGATCAGTCCCACCAATACCGCGATGGCGGGCGCCGCATAGCGGGATGATTGCAAAAAGTCGAGCACTTTGTCCTCGCCCACGTAGTACAAGATGGTCTGGAAAACCATGTTGACCACGAAGACGTAAGCGAATATCTTGAGCGAATGCACCAACGGGTGCAAAAGGTACTGCTTGACCTTGCCCTTTTTGGTGTGTTCTTCCCCTTCGATATGATGGTGACAGCACCCCACGTGGGCGTCTTCGTCGTCTTCGTCGTCCTCGTCGTGGTGTTCGTCATGGACGTGTTCGTCTTTTTCGTTCTCGTCCAAACTTACCGTTTGATTGTCGGTGTCAAGCGGCAGTTCCTCGCGCTGCTCGCCATGCTCGTCTTCGTGCTCGTCTTCGTGATGATCCTCGTGATGCTCGTGTTCGGACGGGGGCAGCGGATGCCACTCGTCGGGCGCTTTGTGCAGGATGAGGTCGAGCAGGTAGCCGAAACCGATGCCCACCACCAGTTTGATACCCAGCAAGGGGAGCACCATCAGTATCTTGTCGGGATTGGACAAAAAGATGGGCAACGCTTCGTCCGACGTGGCGACGAACACCGCCAACACGGTGCCTGCGGTGATCTTGCGTTTGCTGTACATATCCGCCGCTACGACCGAAAACCCGCATTGGGGGATAAGTCCTATCGCCGCGCCGATCACGGGCGCCCAACGACCCGCTTTGAGCATTTTGCCCGAAAACTTGGACTCGAAAAACGCCAAGATCAAATACACGCCAAACACGATGGCGAGTACGATAGCGCTATCTTTGAGTGCGTCCAAAAATACGTTGAGCATCTTTTCCTCCGACTTTACCGATTATAGGGAATTGCGACGATTTTGTCAACAAATATTAACTATAAGAGGTAATAAGTGTGCTGTACACTATCCCGCAGGCGAGCCTTTTGTGTAAAAAGTACGACTTTGCACGAGCGATCGCTTTTTGAGCGGACAAACGGCTTACCTTTTTGCTTTGCAAAAACATACTTGCCGCAAAAGTTGACGGCAAGGACAAAACGTGGTACAATACACAGTGGAACATTATCTCATGGAGGTTAGACTATGATTAAAGTAGATGTGATTTCGGGCTTTTTGGGAGCGGGCAAGACCACGTTGATCAAGACCATGTACGCCCATGCTTTCAAGACCGAAAAGGTCGTTTTGATCGAAAACGAATTCGGCAAAGTGGGTATCGACGGCGCTTTTCTCAAAGAGGCGGGCATCGAGATCAAAGAGATCAACTCGGGTTGTATTTGCTGCACCTTGGTGGGCGATTTCAACAAGAGTTTGCAAGAGGTCATCGACCGTTATCATCCCGACCGCTTGATCATCGAGCCCTCGGGCGTGGGTAAGTTGTCGGATATCATCGATTCCATCCACAAATTCGGCGATAGTTTGGAACTCAACATCGTCGCTACCGTCGTGGACTGCGGCAAGTGCAAAATGTATCTCAAAAACTTCGGCGAGTTCTATATCGACCAAGTCAAGCAAGCCAATACCATCGTGGTCAGCAAGGTCGATCTGGCGACCGAGGACAAGTTGCACGACACGGTGGAGACCTTGCGCTCTCTCAACGACAAAGCCAACATCGTCACCACAGGCGTGGATCAACTGGACAGCGCCAAATTGTTGGAGACCTTGGAGCAGGATAAGTCCATGATGCAAGCGCTATTGGACGAGGTGATGGAAGCAGCCAAACATCATCACCATCATCACCATCATCACGACGGAGAGGAGTGCGACGATCCCGACTGTGAGTGCCATCACCATCACGACGAGGACGAAGACGAGGAGCACGAGCATCATCACCATCATCATCACCACGATGAGGATGATGACGACGAAGACGAAGAACACGAACATCACCATCACCATGACCACGATGATGAGGACGAAGACGAGGAGCACGAGCGTCGTCATCACGATGATGACGAAGAGTGCGACGATCCCGACTGTGAATGCCATCACCATCACGACGAGGACGAAGACGAGGCGCACGAGCACCATCATCATCACCACGGTCACGACGCGGACGACGTGTTCGAAAGTTGGGGCGTGGAGACGGTACGTAGCTACACCCACGACGAGTTGGACGGCATCTTGCGCGCCCTGTGCGGCGAGGGCTTGGGCGTCATCTTGCGTAGTAAGGGCATCGTCAAAGCCTCGGACAACGACAGTTGGTACTACTTCGATTTGGTCGCGGGCGACTACGAGATCCGCTTGGGCGCTCCCGACTACACGGGTAGGTTGTGCGTGATCGGCTCGGGTATCGACAAATCCAAGATCAAGGAGTTGTTTGGCGTATGAGCAGACCTCCCGTCCCCGTAATTGCCGTCAACGGTTTTTTGGAGAGCGGCAAATCCTTCTTTTTGTGCGACGCCATCGATCAAGAGACCTTTATCGAGAGCGAGGCAAGGTGTTTGCTGTTCGTCACCGAAGAAGGCAATACCGAGTACGATCCCCGCGTGCTCAAACGCAACCATATCACCAAGATCGTCTTGGACGACGAGTCTCAGTTGACCGAGGAGTTTTGGAAGGAGCAGATCGCCAAATACCGTCCCGACCTCATCTATTTGGAAGAGAACGTGATGTGGGATCTCAAAACCTTTGCCATTCCCTCTTGC
>CADBTQ010000083.1 GCA_902797685.1 uncultured Eubacteriales bacterium
AAACGCGAAAGACGCTATCGACGCGCTGAATTATGACGAAGAAAAGACTTTGACCGAAAACAAAGCGATCATCGACGGCATGGTCGATGACCTTGCGGCCGCACTTGCTCTGCAACGTGACAAAGACGTGTTTGAGGCTTACAAAGCCGAGCAAAAGGACAATGCGGACGAACTCGCTGTCGACGGGGACAGCGCCGCTTGCGAAGAATTGATCGCCGTTGCAAAAGAAGCAATCGACGCGCTTGCATACGACGAGGATACCGATCTTGACGGCAACAAAGCTACGGTCGACGCTATCGTGTCCGCTCTTGCCGATGCACTTGTTACGCAACGCAACAACGAAGAGGCTGCGGCGTCCGTGAGCGGACTGATCAACGCCATCGGCAAACCCGTAGTCAACGACGACGAAACGAGAGAGAAAGCCCAAGCGGCAAGAGAAGCGTTCGACGCTCTCACTCCCGAACAACTTGCTCTTGTCGATCCCGCTTTTATCACCGACCTTGAAAATGCCGAAGAAGTTATCGACTTATTGGATGCTTTAAACGCTCTCGGCGCACCCGAAGACACGCAAGCGTTTAGAGACAAAGTAAAAGGCGCACGCGATCTATACGACGCGCTTGACGAAGCGGATATCGAAAATCTCGTTAAACCCGAAGATCTCAAGATCTTAACGGACGATGAAGCGGTAGTTTCGGCAATGAACGCTATCGACGCTCTCGGCACTCCCGTCAACACGGACGAATACAGAAACGCAGTCCAATCCGCAAGAGAACAATTTGACGATCTTACGGACGATCAAGAGGGTATTTTCCCCGCGGACGTTCTCAAAACCTTGACGGACGATGAGGCGATCATCGACGTTATGGATAAAGTAAACGCTATCGGCGACGTAAGTTATACGGACGCAAGCAAAGCGTTGATTGACGATGCGAGAGAAACTTTCGACGATCTTAGCCAAGATCAAAAAGCACTTTTCCCCGCGGACGTTTTGAAAACTCTTAAAGACGACGAAAATGCGTATGGATTTATGGACGAATCCAATTCGATGGGCACACCCGAAAACACGGACGATTACAGAAATAAAGTGCAATCCGCAAGGGAAACATACGAGATTTTGACTCAAGATCAAAAAGCGATCGTAACACCGTCTTACGTAAAAGAACTCGAGAACGCGGAAGCGGTCGTGGGCGTGATGGATAAAGTCAACGTGATCGGCTCGATCGGATACAACGACGACTCCGAGTGGCGTATAGAAGACGCAAGATCGGCTTACGAAGAACTGACCGACGAGCAAAAGGAAATGTTGCCCGAATCGGTGCTTACGTCGCTCGAAGGCTCGGAAGAGGAATACGGAACCATCGACAAAAACGCCAAAACGACGTCGACCGTTTTGCTGATCTTCGCCGTTTTGCTATTCGTTGTCGGCATCATCATATTGTTGTTGCTTCTCAAAAAACGCAAAGAAAACAAAAAGAACGGTGACACAAAAATGATGAGCGTTGCATTACTCCCCGTATTGCTTGCTACGACAAGTCACTACTTTGACGCTCCGTTTATAGCCTTGTACATTTTTGCCGGATTGGCGCTCGCGATTTGGGTTGCAAACTTGGTTTTGTTCCTGCTCGGGCGTAAAAAAGGACAAGCGGTCAAGGAAGACGCCGCACCCGTTGAGGAGGAGATCAAGGAAGAGAGCGAGTCGGATACGGAAAAGGACGCCATCGAAAGCGAGGTCGAATTGCCCGTAAACGACGACGAGGAAGACGGCGGCGTGGTGGTGGACGCTAAGGGCAACTACTTCAACATCCGCTACAACAAGTCCTTCACCGCCAAACTCATTCAATCGAGCGACGAGACAAAGGGGTACTATGGCGAACTCAAGAACGAGGTGCTGTCCTACGACAAGACCAAGTCTCGGGTGAGCTGGTCGTGCGATTCGATCAACTCGGGACGTGCGCCCGTCGTCAAGTTCGGTATCCGCGGCAAGACCTTGTGCGCGTATTTCCCGCTCAACGCGGAAGAGTTGGACGACAAGTACAAAGTGGAGACGGTCGAGTCGGCTAAGTACGAGGCTGTGCCTTGTATGTACCGTATCAAGAACGAACGCCGCTTGCGCTACGCTAAGGAATTGATCGCCAAAGTGTGCGAGTCCCTCGGCTTGAATAAGGGCGACGATCAACACGAGGACTACTACCTGCCCTATGAGACCATCGAAGCCTTGATCGCCAAGGGCTTGATCAAGGAACTCAAAACGCAGGCGACCGATACCCAGATCGAGCGCGCCAAACAAGAGGGCACGATCCGCATCGTGGAAAGCGTTTCGGTAGACGAGGTCAACGATTTGATCAGCAACGAAGTGGCGGCGGCAGCCATCGTCAAGGGCGAGACCCACGCCACCGGCAAAAAAGGCATCGTCAACGTAGACGTTCTGTCCGCCAACTTCGAGGACGGCGATACCATAGACGTCCAAGCGCTCAAAGCGAAGAAGTTGATCCCCGAATCCATCGGGCAAGTGAAAGTACTCGCTCGCGGCAACTTGGACAAAGCGTTGCACGTCGAGTTGCAAGACTACTCCTTGGAGGCGGTCAAGATGATCCTCGCCACGGGCGGTACGGTCAAGAAAGCCTAATAGCGGTTAAACCGCATTTCAACAAAAGAAAGTGTCTCGTCGAGGCACTTTCTTTTTGTATGGCAACAAAAAAACGACATGATTTTGACGTTGCGGTCATAAAAAGAAAAACCCTGACTTTCGTCGAGGTCAATCGTTTTAGGGGTGTTGCAGTAGATTATCATTTTGTCATCGAATAAGAGTATCTCTTTTATAGGGTCCCGTCGATCGTTTGTCCCTCGATATCAAAAGCCTTTTTCGGGTGATTGATTTTTGTATCGTGAGTTTGTATAATGAATAGGAGCAAGGCAAAGGAGACGGTTGGATGAAAAGGATTATTTCGATGATAATGGCTACCATCATGGCCTCTTCGACGTGCTGCCTTTTATGCGCATGTACGGGGTATACGAGCATAAGCCGCTATGACGACGCGGACAAGTATTTGGTCGGGTCGCAAACCTACGAAAACGCAGACCTTGACGAATTGCGAATCGACTGGCCAAAAGGACAAATCGTGTTGGTGGAAGACCCCAACGCGACGTGCGTCACCGTAACGGAAGAAAACGATCTCGACGACAAAAAGAAGGTGCACTCCTACTACCATGACGGCATATTGAACGTCGAGTTTTGGCGATCGGGTTTGCGCAGCAACGTGACCGAAAAGGACAAGCACCTGACGGTGACGTACCGCAGCGTGCGCAACCTTGTCGTCAACACGGCGTCGAGCACACTGAAAGCGAACGCTTTGCATGCGGAAAACGTGGATTTCAAAATGACCTCCGGCGACATTGACGTGGACAGGATAACGTGTGACAGACTGACGTGCGAGATGACGTCGGGGGATATGGACGTCGACAAGGTCGACTGCGATCTGTTCGGTTTGGTTATGACGAGCGGCGATGCGCATTTCGCCGAGATAACGGCCACTAATGTGTCCATGTCGCAATCATCGGGCAGTATTACTGCCCGTGCGCTGAACGTCGATACCTTTAAGTCCAATAGCACCAGCGGCGAGTTGGACGCGTCCTTTGTCCGTGCCGATCTCATCGACGTCGTCTTGACAAGTGGCAGCGCCGTGATAGGCATACCTGCCGATGGCGCGACGGTGGCTGTGGCGAGCACCAGCGGGAGTTTTAGGAGCGACCTTACGTATAGCGTCGTCCAAGGCAATTACGTCTTCGGAGAGGGAAAGTGCGAAATAGGCATCGAGATGACGAGCGGTAGCGTGCGGATAAAATAGAGGCAGATCATTATCTAAGAATGGTCTCATGGATGGGAATGGGGGCATGGAAAAGCCACTCTTCTTTGGCATTTTTGCGCCAAGCCCTTTCCGGACGGGACCTACGCCTTTTGGGTGGACTTGGACAAAAAGAGGAGCGATGTATGACAGAAAAAGAAAAAATGATGGCAGGGCTCAAATACAAAAGCGGTGACGACGAATTGATGAAAGATAAAGCCTCCGCTCGGGTAGTTTGCGCAAAATATAACGACTCCCCGGAGGATACGTCAATAAGGGCGAAGTTGTTGTCCGAGTTGTTCGGAAAGGTCGGCAAAGACCCGCTTATCAAGCCGCCGTTTAGGTGCGATTACGGCTACAACATTTTTGTCGGGGACAATGTGTTTGTCAATTTTGACTGCATCTTTTTGGACGCGGGCAAAATCGTTATCGGCAATAACTGTCAATTCGGGCCCAAAACGATGATTTTTGCGGTTACGCATCCTATCGACCCAAACGAACGAGCGGAGGGCTTTAATTTGCCTTATGACGTAATGATCGGCGACAACGTTTGGGTGGGCGGCGGCGCCATCATTATGCCCGGGGTAAGAGTCGGGGCAAATGCCGTTATCGGTGCGGGATCGGTCGTAACGAAAGACGTCCCGGCAGGATGCGTCGTAGCGGGCAATCCCGCTCGAGTGATCAAAAGCTGTTAGCGACAAAGCGCGGGACAAGGCTGCTCGATCACGTCGGCTTACTATTTTGTCGTTATAAATAAACGAAACACACCAAAACACCTTATACGAAAGGCGTTTTGATACGTCGATCAAGCCCGGTTTGTCGCGCTGCACGCGTGTACCGTTGGGCAGTCTACCTTGGAGACGTATCGTTTGGGCGTCTCTTATACAAAAAGGCTACCTACGATGGTTTTTTTCCTCAAAGGTTACGGCGCAACAAAAATGCGGGCTCCCTTGGAAGGAGTCCGCCTCTTTTGCTAACTCGTTTACACCCTTTCCAACACGATGGCTTGGCCGTACAGCAAATCGCCGTCCTCGTTGCGTTCAAAAGCGGCGAAAAAGGGCGCGCCGTCTTCCTCTCCGCATTCGTATTGGTACACCCCGTCCACCTGCCGCATTTCGTGCTTTTCGAGCGTAATGCGCCTATCTTCGTCCACTTCCACGTCGGGCTCTTCCTCTTTGGCTTGCTCCAATTCGGCGGGGGTGACTTTAATTTTGACTTTGAGCAAATCGGGCGCTATCTCCACAAACATTCGCATTAGATCTTTGTAGTCCTCGTTTTGCTCGTTGTCTTCCATTTGCTCGATCTCCTCTCGGGAAGCAAACCGCTCGCTCGCCTCGTGGATCATCATCAATGCTTTGACTCGATACAACCCAAACAAATCTTCCATACTATATCCTCCTATTGTTGGTCGATCAGATCCCCGCAATCGGGGCAAAACGCGGGAAGAGAGTGGAAAAACCGCAACCCGCAAATGCACGTGTAGTTTGGCTCCCCTTGGGGAACTCGCCGTCCGCACGAGGGGCAAACCTCCCCGTTGACGATCGTACCGCACTCGCAAAGCCATCCGCCCGGGTAGTCGGCAGCCTCTTCGTCGATCGTCATGGCGTCTTGGATAGCGGGCGCTTTTCGGTGGGGATAGCGGGTGGGTTCGTGCGGCGCTGTCGGCGCGCTATAATGCCACTCGAATTGGTGCAACAGCTCCGCGATCATATCGAGGGGTAGATCCACTTCCTCGTTGTTGACCGCGTACACGCCGCTACCGTCTTCCCACTCGAGGTCGAACACGTAGCCGTACTCGGGGGAGATCCCCTCGGTCTTGACGACTCTGCCGTCAAAGGAGGAGAGGTCGTAGGCGTTGAGTATCCTGCCGATCTCCTCGCCCACCTCGCGGGGTAGGACGTATTCGCGCACGTTGCGCTTCGTCCATCGGGTGAAGTGTTCGTAACGGCACTTGATCTCGCCCTCGACTCGGGCGGTGAGGCGGTAGTACCCCTCGCCTATCCATTCCTCGTCGTACAGCCAAAAGGCGAAGTCCAAGGACTTCCACTTTTTGAAAGTGGGCAATGCGTCGTTACTCATTGTTCTTTTTCTTTTTGCGGAGCAGTAGCAAACAGCACGCGATACCGCCCGCAACGAGGATGACCGCCGCCACCACGATACCTGCGATCGCGCCGCCGGACAGCCCTTTCTTTTGGGGTGTGGAGTCGACTTCGGGATTGGAAGGAGCGGGATCGACGGGAGCCGTTTGTTCGTCTTCAAACACGACCGCAAAGGTGGAGAAGTGCGACGTGTCGAAGGTCACTTTACCGTCCGCAAAGACAGCGTTCATATCCGTCTTGTCGTTGCCGTTGACATAGTAAACCTTTGCGACCTTGCCCTCGGGTACCGCCGTTGTGAACGGCACGGAAACCGTCGCTTTGCCGCTGCCGAAGCTTGCGCTTGCGCCCGTCAAAGTAATATCGATGACAAGTTGTGCGCCGTCTATTGTCAAATTCTCCGTGAGCACATTCGCTGTAAGGGAAACAGTCTTGCCGCCGAGTGCGTTGACTGCGCCACCGTCAAAGGTGAGGGAGAGCGTACCGACGGTAAGCACCACCTTGCCGCTTTGCGCTTTTGCTTGCGCAAACAATTCGCTAAGGTCTTTTGCTTGTCCTGCGACGAGCGTTTCGGAATAGACTTTCACGCCGTCCACCGTCTTGTATTCATACGGAAGCGCGGCAACCTCTCTCGTTTCGGTGTGGTTATGGTCGCGGTTGCAAATACGGGTTTCCACGCCTTTCACGCCGACCCCAGCGGGAGTCGTTACCGTCCATTCACCCCAGTCGTGACCGAGTGCTGCGATGGCGACGTCTTCCGTGTTGATTTGGTTCTCTCCGTTGGCATCCGAGAAGAGTCTATGGCAGCCTGTGCATTCATAGTGTGCAATATTGCCCGGCTCTTCACAAGTTGCATCCTTTGTCGCAACGGCTTGAATCGCGTGAACGTGACCGATAACAGGAATACTTCTTTCTTCAGAGTGGCTATTATCACGAGAGCAAACGCGTCTCTCAAGCCCTTCCTCGGTTTCGGTAGCGGCTTTGACCACTTGCCACTCTCCGAAGTCGTGACCGAGTGCGGGTACTATTTGTTGCTCGACAAGCACCGTTCCGCAAACGGAGCAATGAGAACCAGCGGTAAGTCCCGATTCGGTGCAAGTGGCAGGAACGGCAGGATCATTCTCCACCGTATGCGCGATTTTTTCAAGAACGGTAGATTCAAGCGTTATCTCGTGTTCGCCGTTTGCATCCGAGAAATATTTGTCACAATCCGTGCAATGCCAGTAGGCGATATTGCCTTCCGCCGTGCATGTTGCCGCGTTTGCCGCGATGGCTTCAAGGTTATGCGGAGCAAAATCACCGTATTCATGGTGGCAAAACTCGCATATTGCTTTGCTATGGCAAGTTGTAACACCGCCCGAATGGTAACTCCAGTCAACCCATA
>CADBTQ010000084.1 GCA_902797685.1 uncultured Eubacteriales bacterium
AGCCAAGATGATGGTGAACGCCTTTTTGATAAAATGCTTGGTCTTGTCCCACAAGTGCGCCATCAGGTTTTTGAATCCGGGCACGTGATAGGTAGGCAACTCCATAATGAAGGGCGGGATAGCGCCTTTCATGCTGGTATTGCGCATCAAGATGACGGCGGCGATCGCCACGACCATACCCAATACGTACATACCGTAGGTAATGAGGTCGGCGTGTCCGATGCTGAAGTAGGTCGCCATAGCGCCCGCCACAGCGGTGAGGATAGGCAACTTAGCGCCGCAGGAGAAGAACGGGATCACGCGGATGGTGGCGATACGCTCTCTCTCGTCCGCCAAGGTACGAGTGTTGACCATAGCGGGCACCGAGCAACCGAAGCCCATGATCATGGGCAAGAAGGCACGGCCCGACAAGCCGAACTTGCGGAAGATACGGTCCAAAATGAACGCGACGCGCGCCATATAACCCGAGTCTTCCAACAAGGAGAAGAACAGGAACAACAACAAGATCTGAGGCAAGAAGCTGAGCACCGCGAACAAACCGCCCAAAATACCGTCCACCAACAGACCGCTGACCCATTCGGGCGCGTTTTTGAGACCCTCGCTCGCGCAAGCGGACAAAAAGCCCGTAAAGGTATCCAAGGTGTTGAACAGGATGACGCCGGGGCTAAACACGCTCTCTTCGTAACCGAAGAAGGTGTGCACCGACACGTCCGCCGAGAACTCGTCGATCGCCGAAGCGAACTCGGTGTCCTCGAACTCGCCGTCCTCGGAGAGGACCAACTCGGCTTTGTAGCCGTCGATGTTGTAGAATTGCTCGTATTTGACGCCCTCTTTCGAGTACAACTCGAGCAATTCGCCCTCGTCGTCGGTGAGGACGGTCAACTCATTGCCGTCTTTGTCATAGAACGCCTTGATGGCGTTGCCGTCTTTGTCGTAGGCGTAGGGCACCAATTCCAAGGCTGCCAATTCGCCGTCTTCCAAGACCGCCACCACTTCGTTTCCGTCCTCGTCGTAGTAGATCTCGCCGTCTACGGGAGACTCGACTTCGTTGCCGTTGATATCGTAGGCGATGGGGTCGGGTTGCTTAAAGGCGTTGGAGTGGGAGAGGAACAAAAAGTCCTCCGAGAAGGTCAGGTGGAAGATGAGGAACAAGATGACCAAGAAGATGGGGATACCCCAAATACGGTGGGTCAGGATCTTGTCCGCACGGTCCGAACGACTGCCCTTTTTGCCTTTTTTGCCGTCCTCGGGCTCTTTGTGCTTGGTGAGGGCGGACGAATAGTGATTGGTGATGTACTTGTAACGAGCGTCGGCGACCAACGCCTCGAAGTCGTCGCCGAAGGTGTCGTCCTTGAAGGTCTTTTTGAACTCTTCGACCATGTGGGCGGAAGAGGGATGCGCTTCCACTTCCAACTCGTCCAATTCCGCCAACTTGATGGCGTGGAACAACGCGTTGTCTACGCCCTGCCCCTCGAGTGCGATACGGCAGTCGCCGATAAGGTGCATCAATTTGGTGTCTTCCAAGACGGTCGCCCCTTGACGGGGGTTTTGCGACGCCTCGAAAGCGATATTCATCAATTCCTCGATACCCGTCTCCTTAAGAGCGGAGATCGCCACCACGGGCAGCCCAATCTGCTTGGACAATTTGTCCGCGTCGATGCTGTCGCCCGCCTTGGTCACGGCGTCCATCATGTTGAGGGCGATCACGACGGGCACGTCGATCTCCATCAGTTGGGTGGTGAGGTACAGGTTGCGCTCCAAGTTGGTGGCGTCCACGATGTTGATGACGCAATCGGGTTTTTCGTCCAAAATGAAGTTACGCGAGATGACCTCTTCGGGGGTGTACGGAGACAGGGAGTAGATACCCGGAAGGTCTACGATGTTGACGAGCTCGGCGCACTTTTTGTAGGTGCCTTCCCTCTTGTCAACGGTCACGCCCGGCCAGTTGCCCACGTGAGCGGTGGAGCCGGTGAGGGCGTTGAACAGAGTGGTTTTACCCGAGTTGGGGTTGCCGGCTAATGCAAATGATTTCATTGTTTCACCTCCATCGTCACCACTTCCGCCTCGCTCTTGCGCAAGGATAGTTGATAGCCGCGGATCGTCACCTCGATAGGATCCCCCAAGGGGGCGACCTTGACCAAGGTCACGTCGGCTCCGGGCGTTACGCCCATGTCAAACAAGCGACGACGCACGCGCCCTTCCCCGCCGACAGCGCGGATAAGGCCTTGTTCGCCGATGGCAAATTGACTCAGTTTCTTTTCCATTATTATCCTCCTTTCTCAAGCGACCAGGATCTTGGTGGAGATGTTGCGATCCAAAGCGAGCCTGCCATCCATCACTTGACAGATGACGGTCCCGCCGCTTGAGGACAACACGACGATAGTCGAATCCACGGTGATCCCTAAGTTGTTGAGATGTTTTTTCGTCTTTTCATCTGCGAGTATCTTGACCACTCGCATTTCCTTGCCGATAGGCGCTACCACGATAGGCATATTCTTCTCCTTGTAAAATTGGGCACAGTGCCACAAGGTATTTTTCAAGATATATTATGACAGCCCTTCAAGAGAATGTCAACTGAAATTGAAATATTATTCATATTTTTATGAACAAAAGTTCGGATTTTTCTTTTCCCCCGCCCCGTCGATTCCGTCCGCCGCCTCCTCAAAGCCCGTTTTTGCCGTCTCGCGGTTACCGTTACGACCCTTTACCGCGCGGGCGTCCCCTACCCGCTCATCGCTTTTTTCGGCTACTATTACATATCGTTCTCGCCCGCTCGTTCGCGCCCGCGCAAGGCGCTCGCCAAACAAAAAGGCAGCCATGCGGCTGCCCGTTTGCGTTCGTTACAACGAAACGCCAGTTACTTGGCGATGTTTCCGCCCGAGCATTGAATGGTGTAATCTCCCGTATTGGCGTTCCAAGTCTCCTTTTTTTCGATGCCGTCCCATTGTTCAACGGTGCCGGCAAAGAGGATGGTCGTCAACTGCGTGCAGTTTTTGAACGCGTCATCCCCGATTTTCGTCACGCTCGAGGGGATAGAAACGGTTTTGAGCGCGGTGCAACCTTCAAACGTTTCAAACCAGATCCTATCGACGGCGTCGGGAATGACCACGTTTTCCAGCAAAACGCACCCGGAAAAGGCGCCGAAACCGATCCGATTAACGTTCGAGGGGATCTCGATGCTCTTAAGAGCCTTGCAGTCCGAAAAAGCCCCGTCCCCGATATGCTCTAAGTTGGTCGGAAGCACGATGCCCTCGATCGCGGTACCATAGAATACATACAAACCGATATCCTTCACGCTCGAAGGGATCGTAACGCTCTTGAGTTTGACGCACCTCTCAAAGAGACCCAGCGACAAGCTTTCAATACCGTCCGGGATCTCGATGCTTGTCAGTGCGACGCAATCGCGGAAAGCATAAGATCCGATAAACGATACGCTTTGGGGAATGGTAACGTTTGCCAAGGAAGCGCACCCGCTGAATGCGGCAGTTTGGATGCTCTCAAGCCCTTGGGGCAACTCGACGTTCGTCAACGACCGGCAATCCTTGAACGCGTCTCCGTGAATGTATTTGGTGTTTTCGTTGACGGCAAAGGAAGTGACGTTGGTACTCGTAGGCTTGACGAAAACCAGATACGGTTGGGTATCGGAGCCCAGATACAAGCCGTCTTCGTACGAGTTGTATTGCAGATTGTTGCACCCCGAGAAAGCGTCGTCGCCAACGTGCTCTACGGTGCTCGGGATCACGAATTGCGTCAAGGCACTACACCCGAAAAACGCACTGTCGCCGATGGAAACCAAGTTTTTCGATAGGGTAAGCTCGCTAAGCGCGGTGCACTCTCCAAACGCCAATGCTCCGATCTCGGTCAAACTGTCGGGCAAGACGACGCTTGTCAGCGTGCTTTTTTCGTAAAACGCTAAATCGCTGATCGCTTCCACGCCCTCGGGAATAACAAGCGACGTCAGCTCCTCGTTTTCCAACCCGTTGATCGTGATTTTTCCGTCGACGTAAGAATACTCAAAATCCGAAAGATCGATGGAGTTGCAGACGAATTGATAATCGGAGAGATGGGGTTCTTCCAAACTGGCGGAACCGTATTCAAAAGTATAGGTCGTCGTGACGGCTCCGTCCTCGCCCTGAGCGGTCAAAGCCGCGCTCGACACGGTATCGCCGCTCTTGGTCGCAACAAGCGTGGCGACGTTTTCGCCGTCTACGGCGATACCGAAAGTCAAGGAGTCACCCTCGATCTCGCAAGAGAACGAGGCGCCCTCTTCGCCGATGGCGTCGTACAAACAAATGCCCATGTGGTAGTAATACATCACAACGCTGTTAAAGGCGTCGTCGTTGACCATATAATACTTCTCTTCGCCGTCGAACACGTAATAAGCGTCCGTGGTCTCGTCGTCGACGTCTTTCATAAAGGTGTAGACCCTGTGGGTGCCGAAATCGAGGCATTCCATGCCGTCGAGGATGCTTTGCACATAGGACTGCTTGCCGCCCACGTCAACGGTAACGACTACATTGGAAGCACACGTGGTCTCGGCAAAGAAGTCGTCGCGGGCTTCGATCGCCTTGCGATTGTCTTCCCGCCGTTTTTCTTCGGCGGCGGCTTGTCTATCCCATTCGTCGGTGTCGGGATGGGTAACGGAAGCATTGCCATACACAAACGTCCAGGTGAGGTCTGCCCCGTCGCTCGTGGCGATGCGGAGGGTTTTTACCTTGTCCTGTTCGGACGTAGCGGTGATGGAAACGGTGTTTTGACCCGAGGCAAACGAAAACTCCAACGAACCGGTGACAACGCCGTCTTTCTTTTCGCCATGGCTTGTGCAACTGTACGTGCCTGCGTCTTCGGGCAAAGCGTCAACGATGTTGACGCCGTTGTATTTGCCCATGAACAAACAGTAGCTCCCTTTGTACATTTGCTCCATGGTGCCGTACTCGTTGTCCTTGTAATAACCGGGCTTGGTGCTGTCCGAGCAATAATAATAGCGTTGCTCGCTGACGTTGCCGTCCTCATCCTCGACCAAGTGTATCGTCGCGACGTAGAACTCTTCCCCCAATTTGTAAGCGTACACCTTCGATCCATCCTTGCCGAGCGTATAACTGTCGGCGCCCTTGACCGTCTCGGTGTATTGCACCTCGCCGTCTTTGTCCTTGCAGGTGACGACAAAATCGGGGTCGTTGAGGGTCTCCTCAAAAAACGCGTTGATCAGCGCAACGCTGTCTTCTTTGTTGGTTGCTTCGTAGTTTTCGGTGTAGTCCCCCAGTTCGAAATGGCAGGCAGTCAGCAGGAATACGCAGAAAGCGCTGAGTAGCAACGCAATGACTGTAATGGCATGTTTTTTCATTTTGATCGATCTCCTTTTTTAATTGGGTCTTTGCCTTATCTTATCGACGTCGTCAAAAACCGAAAAATATTTCAACCGTACTCTATGATACCATATTATTCGGCGCTTTTGCAAGTTGTAGAACCAAAACTCCCCCGTTTTTCGTCCGTCGCGCCTTTTATCCCCCACGTCCAGTTGACGAGCCTCAACCTATCCGCGCCCTATCACGGCGCATGGCGACAAAAAGGCTCCCCTGTCTAAAGAGGAGCCTTGTGACAAACAACACGGCAAGATACCAACAAACTGATTTCTGCGTATTGTCGGGATTGGGCTTGTCATCGTGTGTTACTCGTTGTCCGATGTTTATTCGCCCTTGTTTACTTTTTTATAAACTGAGTTTATAAAACATTCCGTCTCTTTTTCCCGCAATAGCCGCTCTAATTCCTTAACATCGTCCGTGCGGTGACGCGAGCGCAGATACAATATGCTTAGTAGGATGACGGTAAAACATACGATAGCGATACCGATCAACACGGTATCTCGGACGATCTCCGCGGTAGATTGCAGCAACATGATAGCCATATTATCTCTTTGCCTCCTCTTTAACTTTTTCCCATTCCTCTTTGAAAATCAAAGAGGACAACAATATGATCGACACCGAGACCTCCTCGTAGACCTCTGCCCCACCCCGTTCCAACTTGAGAATACTTTCGTACAGTTGTTTGTGTTTCAGTTCAGTCACGTTGAGCCGCGAAAGCACTTGGTACTGCGCCACGTAGTACTCCTTAGGTTTGTAATCGTTACCCGCCTTTTGCGCCTCCGCCAACAGCGTGGCAATATACTCTCTCATTTCGTTGAGCCACGTATTGCGACTGCCGGACACGAGATTGGCGTACATCTTGGATTTGATTTGACGGTCATTGATCCAAATGCCGACGCAAGTGACGACTACCGAGATGAGCGCACCAACCAAAGCGATCAGAGCCGCTGTCACCTCGGGAGTCAATGCTATCAATACGTTCATAGTTCACATCCTATTTACTGATATCCCCATCCGTGCAGTGGACGGTGTATGCGCCGGTATCGTCATTCCAACCACCACCTTTGCTGATAGCGTTCCACTGTGCCTTTGTCCCTCGGAAAATGATCGAAGTCAACTTGCTACAATACTGGAACGCAATA
Source organism: uncultured Eubacteriales bacterium (assembly GCA_902797685.1). Taxonomy (GTDB): domain Bacteria; phylum Bacillota; class Clostridia; order Christensenellales; family CAG-1252; genus RUG14300. The sequence continues at coordinate 6,506 of CADBTQ010000084.1, forward strand.
CCCCCGATACTCGTCACGCTGTCAGGGATGGTGATCGAGGTCAACCCGCTACAGCCAAAGAACGCAGAATCCCCGATACTCGTCACGCTGTCGGGGATGGTGACAGAGGTCAACCCACTACAGTACTCGAACGCATCAACCTGGATAGAGGTCAATTGACTGCCTTTGGCAAAGGTGACAGAGGTCAACCCACTACAGAACGCGAACGCTCTATACCCGATACTCGTCACGCTGTCGGAAATGGTGATCGAGGTCAACCCGCTACAGCCATAGAACGCCCGATCCCCGATACTCGTCACGCTGTCGGGGATAACAATCGAACTAAGATACTGGTTGTCCGCAAACGCCGAAGCTCCAATACTTGTAATTCGTTTACCTCCAAAAGAAGCAGGTATAACAACAGTATCGTCATGACCACCATAACTTACTACAGAAAAATAATCCCCATCCTCTGTAAAGTACAAACCGTTGACGGTATTGCCCCAACGTGCGACGAGCTGATAGTCAAAATACGGCATCGTCATAGTAATCGACGCATTGGTGGTGATCAATTCACCACTTGCACCATACCACCCCATAAATCTCTCCGTGCTCCTCGAGTACGCCAACACTTTAAAGTTTTGACCGGGCCGACAACTCTTCTTGTGCATCTCGCTGTTAATACTATCGTCAAGGGAGACCAACCCGTATTCGCCGTTCGAGGTCTCGACGGTTAGATTATACGAAAGTGAAGCACTGCTATTTGCTCTCCTTTGCAGCTCTTGCTCGGTCAACCCATCGGGTATCTTTATAACAATCGCTTTCAGGACGACGTCTTGGCTCCACATTTTACCGTTATAAGTGGTTTGATTTGACAACAAATCAGTCTCATTATAATACCACCCCGAGAACACATAGCCCTCTTTTACGGTGACTTGCGCACTAATGTCGTCTTTGTAATCATAGTAACCGCTACCCACAAGCGTAACCGCCTCGCTGATATTAGCTGTAACTTCAAGTTTATATGCGCCCTGAGGTGAATCTGACGGCAATCCTTGTGACGTCGTCTCCTGTTCTCCGCAACCTACAAACAGCATTGCAAAGAGAACTACGCCGACGACAAGCAGAATAACAACTAATGATGCTACTTTTTTCATAAATACCTCCACGATTTTTTCCCAATTGATTTTGGGGGCGACCATCTGACAATAGATAGACCACATAAGACGTCAATGCGCACGTTCCGCCCCTCGATAGTACGCAAAAACAATTATATAATAACGCATTTGCGATATATTGTCAATGCATTTGCGTATTATTTAATGTTTTTTTGCGTACTATAATTTTAAAAAAAGGGGAGTGTTTATGAATGTAATAGATAAAATTAATCAACTAAGGATTACAAAAGGTTGGACCATATACACTTTGGCATTAGAGGCAGGCATAACACAATCCACACTCGCCTCAATGCTCGCACGAAACACGCCACCTAAGATCGATACGCTCGAGTGCATCTGCGATGCGTTTGGTATCACTCTGGCACAGTTTTTTAATGAGGAAGAGCACGTGGAATATCTAGATGAGTTGGAACAAGAGTTAATCCTATCTTTTCGGCAATTACCAAAAGAGAAAAGACAAACGCTTGTAAAATTACTGAAATAGGCTATAAAGTCAAAGAAAAAGAACTTCAGCCGTTGGTTGGAGTTCTTTTTTACATTATATAAAATAGAAATAATCAAACGCGCTCGTAAGAAACTACGCACTGCAAAAATCGTTACCTGCTCTTGGGTTTGAGGACCAGGCAGGTGCGGGCGGGGATGTACAATCGTAAGACGTTGCCGTCGCGCCCCGGGAGAAATGCGCTGTGGGAGTCGCGGGTCACTCTGCCCTGCCCGCCGTAACGGTAGTCGTCCGAAGAGAAGAGCACCTCGTAGTCCTCTCCGTGCGAGACGGGGATGGTGTAGTCGGTATAGTCGCGAGATGGCGAAAAGTTGAACACGAACAGCAGTCCGCCCCGCTCGTAGGCGATCACCTTGTCGTCCTCGTGCACCCAGCGCAATTCGGGATAGGTTTGGTCGAAGATACGGTAGTAGGTGGCGGTGTGGATCATGTCGTGATCGAAGTCGTAAAGGAAGCGGTACTTGAGGTCGGAGCGGTACATCAAGCTCCATTGGCGGCGGCAGTAGTGGTAGCTCCAGCCGTTGCCCTCGCGGGGGAAGTCGATCCACTCGGGATGCCCGAACTCGTTGCCCATAAACGTCAAGTAACCGTTGCCGCCCGCCGACATAGTGAGTAGGCGGATCATCTTGTGCAACGCCATAGCGCGGTCGATGACGGGGGTGTGGCAATCCACCCCCATTTGGTCGTACATGGCGGCGCCCGCTAAGCGGAACATGATGGTCTGATCCCCCACCAAGGCTTGATCGTGGCTCTCCACGTACGCCACCGTGTTGGCGTTGCGGTTGGTGAGTTCTCCCCAAATATAGCCCAAGTTCCAATCCTCGTCGCGGCACTCCTTGACGAGGCGGATCCACATATCGGGCAGCCCCATGCCCAAACGGTAGTCGAAGCCGATGCCGCCGTCCTCGATGGGCTCGCACATGCCGGGCATACCGCTCATATCTTCGGCGATGGTGAGGGCGTCGGGCTTGACCTCGCGGATGAGTTGGTTGGCGAGTTGCAGGTAAGTCACCGCTTCCACGTCGGTGTTCATGGTGAAGTACATACCGAGATTGCTAAAATTGGAGCCCAAGCCGTGGTCGTGGTAGAGCATCGAGGTCACGCCGTCGAAGCGGAAGCCGTCGAAATGGTACTCCTCCAACCAATACTTGAGGTTGCTGAGCAAAAAGTGCAAGACTTGGGGCTTGTCGTAGTCGAAGAGTTTGGTACCCCAAGCGGGATGATCGCCCTCCGCCCCGTGGTGGAAAAACTGGTGGTCGGTGCCGTCGAAGAGGTTGATGCCCTCCAAGGTGTTGGCGACCGCATGGGAGTGCACCACGTCGAGTAGCACCCTAAGCCCCAAAGAGTGGGCTTTGTTGACCAAGTATTTGAGGTCCTCGGGATAGCCGAAGCGGCTGGACGGAGCGAAAAAGTTGCTGACTTGGTAACCGAAAGAGCCGTAATAGGGATGCTCCATCACCGCCATCAGTTGCACGGTGTTGTAGCCGGTGGTCGCCACGTGCGGGAGCACTTTGTCGGCAAACTCGCGATAGGTGGCGATGCGGTGCTCCTCGCTCGACATACCCACGTGCGCCTCGTAGATGACGGGGGGCTCGTCGGAAGAAAAGCCCTGATCCGTCCAAGGATAGTCGCCCTCGTCCCACACCTCGCAGCACCAACTGTGGGTCACCCAGTCTTGGGTGGCACGGCGGGCGTAAAGGGGGATGTGCTGGGATAATTTGCCACCGTTGTTGACGATGGTCATGACGCGACTGCCGCGATAGAGGGTATCGCCGGGCAAAAACAGTTCCCAATCCCCGTTGTCCTTGCGGGAAAGCGGGGTGTCGATCCAGTGCCAGTTGTTGAAATCGCCCGTCAAAAACACTTGGTCGGCAGCGGGCGCCCATTCGCGATAGACCCAGCCGCCTTCCACGCGGTGAAAACCGTAGTAGCGGTGGGCGTTGGCAAAGTCTTTGAGGGAGCCGTCCCCCGCCAACTGGTGCAATTTGTGCCGATAGCGCCCCATGCGCAAATTGATGTCGCCCTCGAAGGGTCTCAATTCGGGCATCCTTTCCAAAATACGATACATTACGCCACCTCCATGGATTGGATTACCTATTAACAATACCATATTTCGAGACGGATTTCAAGCCCCGACTTGGCGTGCGCTGGCGTAAAAAAGTAAGCGAAAAAATGGACAGTTAAAAAAGCCTACGCCCCGCTTGCCATACGACCCTATCGGTGATATAATGAAAACATCAAACAAATAGGAGGCATCATCATGGCAAGCAAATCAACGAAAGGTTACTTCGGCATGGGACATTTGATCAGTATCATCCTTGCGATCATCCCCATCACCAGTCTTATCTTCGGTATCGTCACGCGTTTCACGCGCGGTAAATGGTTGGGCGCGATCCTCAACATCATCATTTTCCCGCTGTTTTGGATCGTGGATATCGTCACCATCATCGCCGGCAACAAAATCAGCTTTTTGGCGTAACCGCGACAAACAAGGGCTCTCCTCAAAGGAGAGCCTTTTTTGTTGCAAAGCAAACGGTGTGCGAGTATCTTCCCTACCCCTTGTCGACTTTTTGAGAAAACCATCAAAAAACGCTTGCCAACAAAGATTCGATGTGTTATGATAATTAAGCGTTCGCCGGAGTGATGGAATTGGTAGACGTGATGGACTCAAAATCCATTGGACTAATACTCCGTGCGGGTTCGAGTCCCGCCTCCGGCACCAACAGATTGGCAACTTGCAACCGCAGGTTGCCTTTTTGATTATATGCACCGCTCTGTGCTTGCACAAGGCGGTGCATATAGACAAAGAGCAAGTGCGCAGCACGCAAGTTTGCCAACCTGTTGGTGCACAACCCCTCGGAGAGGGCGGGACGGATTTTGCGAGTGCAACGAGCAAAATCTTGTACCGCCGTAGGCTGCCTAAACGGGCAAAATGCGCAGCATTTGGACGGACAGGCATAATAAAAGCACAGTGCCGTAAGGCACGAGGTCGCAATCATTGGCGCTAAACCCCTCGGAGAGGGCGGGACGGATTTTGCGAGTACAACGAGCAAAATCTTGTACCGCCGTAGGCTGCCTAAACGGGCAAATAACATAGTATTTGGACGGATAGGCAAAATAAAAGCACAGTGCCGCAAGGCACGAGGTCGCAATCATTGGCGCTAAACCCCTCGGAGAGGGCGGGACGGATTTTGCTCGCCGTGCTCGCAAAATCTTGTACCGCCTAAACGCCTATCGCCTTGTATTTGGGGGCGAGATGTGGTACAATGGAAGTATGAAAGGATTGCAAACGGCAAAAGAGTTCTATATGCAAGTGGGCGAGCCCATGATCCGAGAGGAGTTTCCTTTTTTTGCGGATCGCATCGCGGTCGGGCTGGTCGGACACGGCAGCGAGTGTTTTGGCTATGACGACCAATACTCGCAAGATCACGACGCAGGGGTCGGGTTTTGCCTGTGGGTCACCGAAGAGGACTATCGCCGTATCGGCAAAGACCTTGCCGCCGCCTACCGCGCACTCCCCCGCCCCGCCCAAACGGATAGGACGACCCAAGAGGGACGCGACTATCGCGGCGTGCGGACCGTAGAGGGGTTTTACCGCCCGTATATCGGCACTCTTCCCTCCACCAATTTGGAGTGGTTGCGTTTGGATACACGCTATCTTGCGGAAGCCACCAACGGCGAAGTATGGCGGGACGATTTGGGCGAGTTTAGCCGTATCCGCAAGACCTTGCTTGCCATGCCTGAGGACGTGCGATTGCAAAAAATGGCGGCGCACACCGCTTTTGCGGCGCAATCGGGGCAATACAATTTTGCCCGCTGCGTCGCGCACGGGGAATTGATCGCCGCCTCGCACGCACTCAATCAATTTGCCTACCATATCGCCCAACTGGCGTCGCTGCTCGCGGGGCGATACGCCCCCTATTACAAGTGGCTGTGGCGATCCATCCGAGAGTTTGAATTGGGGCAAGCCCTCTACCCTCTCCTTACCCGACTGACCACGCAGGGGATCGACCCCGACAAGGTGGCGGACACGGTGGAACTGGTGGACGAGATCGCCGCCCTCGTCATCGCCGAATTGAGACGGCAGGAATTGAGTTTTGCTCCCAACGACTACCTGGAGCCGCACGCCTATCAGATACGCCGCCACATCCAGGATCCCGCGATCAAAGAGTTGCACGTCATGACGGGCGTAAATCAATAAGCCAATCCACACCCCTCCAAACGAGACGTTAGGAGGGGTTTTTCGTAGCGGTCGAGATACGCTCGACGCGTCGTACCGACTTGCTCGGTATGACAATCAATAGTACGGCTCGATCATTCTAAGAGGATATTCCACGAAAAAACCAAGGGCTGTGCGCGGTGGGTCGAGACAGAGACGAAGAAAGTGCTGTCATTGAGACGTTGTGACGACGCTTACGCTTCGCTCAACATGACGAAGGCAAAGCTATAGACGTCATTTTGGCCGATTGCCCGAAGCATAGCGACGGTGCGAACCTATACCGAAAAATCTCCAAGGCTAACAAAAAAGGGGTGCGATATCGCACCCCTTTCGGAAAAAGTCGATTACTTGCGAGCGTCCAATTCCTCTTTGCGCTTTTTGGCGTCTTCGATGATCTTGGCGTTTGCGCTGGCGGGTACTTCTTGGTACTCGGCGAAAGTCGCTTTGAACTTGCCGCGACCTTGGGTCATCGAACGCAGATCGGTAGCGTATTTGAGCATTTCGGCTTGGGGAATGGTAGCGTAGATGATCTGCTTGCCGTCCTTTTGCTCGGTGAACTTGATGCCGCCGCGACGTTTGCTGACGTCGCCCATCACGTCGCCCAAGTAGGACTCGGGAACGGTGATCTCCACGTCCATCACGGGCTCGAGGAAGTAGGGACCGGCAGCCGCCACGCCCTCGGCGTAAGCCAACTTGGCGGCGGTGACGAACGCGATTTCCTTACTGTCCACGGGGTGATACTTACCGTCGAACACGGTGCACTTGAGGTTGATCATGGGATAACCTGCCAAAACGCCCGCTTTGAAAGCTTCGCGCAGACCCTTTTCGACCGCGGGGATGAATTGACGGGGGATCGCACCGCCGACGACCGCGTCCACGAACTCGAAGTTGCCGTCCGCGGCACCCGGCTCGAAGCGGACCGAACATTGACCGAATTGACCGGCGCCGCCCGATTGTTTCTTGTGTTTGCCGACGGCTTCGGCGCTCTTGTGGATGGCTTCGCGGTAGCTCACGCGGGGCTCGCGCAGCACGGCTTCCACACCGTATTTGTTTTTGACCTTTTTGCAGATGATGTCAAGTTGCATCTCGCCCAAACCGCTGAGCAGGGTCTCGTTGGTCTCGGCGTTGTTTTCGATCTTGACGGTGGATTCCTCCTCCAACATCTTGTACAAAGAGGTGATGACCTTTTCTTGATCGTCCATCTTGGCGGCGTTGATCGCCAAGCTGATGACGGGGTCGGGGAACGGGATAGCGGGCAAGGGCTCGCTGATGCTGTCATCCGCCAAAGTGTCGCCCGTCTTGGTGTAAGCCAATTTGGCAACGGCGCCGATGTCGCCGGCGTTGAGTTTGTCCACGCCCTCTTGCTTTTTGCCTTTGAGGCAGTACAACGCACTGATACGCTCTTGTTTGTCGGCGGTGAGGTTGTTGAGGGTCATGCCGTTGGCGATGGCGCCGCCTTCCACCTTAAAGAGCAACAATTTGCCCACGAAGGGGTCGACCACGCTCTTGAACACTTGCACGGCGGTGCCGTCCACTTTGGGTTGGGGAGCGGGGATGAATTGCAGAATGGCGTCCATCAAGTTGGTGATGCCCACGTTTTGGGTAGCGCTGCCGCCCAAAGCGATGATCGCGCTGTCCGCGGCGATGGCGGCTTTGATACCGGTGAGCACTTCGTCGTGGGACAGATCGCCCTCTTCGAAATACTTCTCCATCAATTCGTCGCTGGTCTCGGCAGCCAACTCGACGATCTCCATACGAGCCTCTTCGTAAGCGGATTGCAAAGCGGCGGGGATGGGCATTTCGCCGCCCTTCATGTCAAAAGCTTTGCCTTCCAACACGTTGACGTAACCGATCATGTTGAGGTGATCGACCACGGGGATCTGCGCCATAACGACTTTGGGATAGCTCTCGCGGATGGCGGCGATGGTGTTGATATAGTTGGCGTTCTCCTTAGTGACGCCGTTGACGAACAGAATGGCGGGTTTTTTGCGCTCGCCGACCATCTCCAACGCTTTTTCGGTGCCCACGGTCATGGTAGACGAAGCGGAAGTGACGACCACGGCGCCCTCGACCACGTGCAAAGCAGCCACGACCTCGCCCTCGAAGTCGAAGAATCCGGGAGTGTCGAGCACGTTGATCTTGTTGTTTTTCCACTCGGCGTAACCGGCGGACAAACTGATGGAGATCTTGCGAGCGATTTCTTCGGGATCGTAGTCCATCGTGGAGTTGCCGTCGTCCACGCGGCCCAGACGGTCGATGGCTTTGGCGTTGAACAACATCGCCTCGGCGACCGAAGTTTTACCTTCGCCACCGTGACCGATCAAAGCGATATTGCGGATTGCTTCTGTTTCGTAAATCTTCATATGATTACCCCTTTTTGGTATTTTGTCTTAGTTGACTTCTATTATAGTACACTATAAAACGCCGTTTTGGCAATAGTTTTGTGTGACAATTTTTGAGATAATCGCATAGCATAGGGTATGATCGGACTGTTTGACAGCGGTTTGGGCGGGCTTGCCACCCTGTCGCACCTCATCAAGGCGGGGTGCGACCACCGTTTTTGCTATATCGCGGACACGAGACACGCGCCTTACGGGGGGCGGGACGCGTTGAGTTTGATCGCCCTTGCCGAAAAGTGGAGCCGCAAGTTGATCGCGATGGGCGCCGATCGAATCGTGGTGGCGTGCAATACCATGTCCTTGGCGGCGCTACCCTATCTTCGGCGCACGCTGTCCGTGCCGGTGTACGGGGTCATCCCGCCCCAAGTCGAGGGAGCGTTGGTACTGGGCACCGCCTTTACGGCACGCAAGATCGAGGGGGCAAAAGCGCTACCGAAGCTTGCGACCTTGATCGACCGAGACTACCCGAAACTCGATCGGATCGAGGAGTATTTGCAAGAGGAATTAAAGGGGATCAGCGCCGACGAGGTGGTGCTGGGTTGCACTCACTACGCATGGGTCAAAGACCTAATAAGTGCCATATTGCACGCAAAAACGGTGATCGATCCCTCGCTTTTGCTCGCCAAAAGTTTGCCGCTAGCGACCAAAGGCAAAGGGGTGTCGGTGGATATCGTGGCGACGGGAGAGGACGATCCCAAAAGGTACGCCGACCTACTGCGACAAGCGGTGGGAGAGGGATAAAAAAGGGCGCCGACGGCGCCCGAAAGTTGTCAATAGGTCAAATAAGCAAATAGTCTTGCAACGTCTTTTTGAGGCGTGCCAAAGAGGATTGGCACTTTCTTTGCGCGCCGAAGGCGTACCTTATCCCCAACCACGAAGGCAACACCAACTTGGGCAGATCCGACTCCACCACCTCGCAAAGCCCGTCGATCAAGGCGATCAACTCCATCCGCACGTCCTGTTTGATGTGATTGTCCCCCATCAATTCCGACCGAATGTCCCCCGCGATCGAGCCGATCTCGGCGACGATGACCGAGTTGATACCCGCGACGGTCTGCTGCTCCGCCTCCTCTTCGCTTTCGTCCACTTGGTTGAGAAGCACCTCGCGGAACGCCTCTTTGTAGGGCATGATGATGTCCTCGCAAAAGCGCACGAAGCCCGTGCGGACGTCGCATTGGGGATAGATCTTACCGGTAAATGTCTGCAAGTTTTGGGTGCCCATGCAAAAATCGTAGAGCAATTTGCTCACCAGCGCCACCACGGCGCGATTGGTGTCGGGCAACACAAAGTGGTAGCCGCTGTCGTCCAAGCGTTGGCACTTAGCCAACAGCACGGGATAATTGATCCCCCTGTAACACGCCATGACGCAACCTTCGATGGCGGCGTTGTAGGCGATCAACTTCATCAAGTTGACCAAGGGCTGCTGTACCATGATGGCGTTGGACTCCACGATCTGACGACAAGCGTCCTCAAAAAGCAGATACGAATCTTCTCTCGATAGTACGTTCATACGATCCTCCACACTCATTATATCAAATCTCGGAGCAAAATCCAATCGATTTCGGCATTGTTTTTTGGGGCGCAAAACGACGGATTTGTTGCAAAAACAACAAGCCTTTCGGCAAAGACGGGGCGACAAACGCCGACGGCGGTACCGTGGGTCGCCTTAGGTTGTATAAAGTCGTGCAGCACACTACTATATATAGTTTTTTTGAAAATATTTCAAAAAGATATTCCAATATATAGTCCGAATGTGATACAATAGAAAAGTACGAAAGAGTAAAGGAGCAGATATGGACGACAACATTATGGGCGCAGAAGTACAGGACAAATTGGTCGTGCTGTACGTATTGGATAAAATGGAACTTCCCTTGGCGGAAGATACTATTTTGTCGATTTGTTCCACCGCCAACGAGTGGATCGCCTATATCAACTGCAAGCACGTGTTGGATCTGTTGTCCGACGTGGGGCTCGTCCATCGCAATCTCTCCAACAACAAGGTGATCTACACCATCACTCCCGAAGGGCGGGCTTGTTTGGCTAACTTTTATACTAAGATTCCGCTTAGCCGCCGTGACGAGATCACCGACTTTATCCGCAAACAGCGCATCGCCTACAAAAAGAAGCAAGAACTGTTTTGCGACTATTACAAAAACAACGACGGCACCTATACCGTGCGCGCCAAGATCTTCGAGTTGGGGGCGACCAATCCCATGATGGACTTGTCCATCAACGTGGATAGCCGCGCTTCCGCCAAGTATTTGTACAATACTTGGGAGGAAAAAGCCGCCAAGATCTACGAATTGCTTTACGACAATCTATTTGACTGATCAACTTGCGCTACTTAGCGCAAGTTTTTTCATATAATGCTAAGAGGTGAACTATGGACAACGAACAAGACTTGATGGAAAAGACCCTATCCTCGACCGTACACTACGACGGCGTAGTGTGTCGCTTTGTGGTAGACGATATCGAACTCCCCAACGGCAACCGCTCCACGAGAGAATACGTGCATCACAGAGGGGGTGCGGCGATATTGGCGGTGGACGAGGAGGGATATACCTACGTCGTGCGGCAATTCCGTCACCCCTACGGCGAAGTCATCACCGAGATCCCCGCGGGCAAACTGGAACAGGGCGAAGAGCCCATCGTGACAGCTGAGAGGGAGCTGGAAGAGGAGATCGGCAGAAAAGCCGACCGCATCGTCCCCTTCGGTATGCTCTACCCTTCCCCGGGATACACCGACGAGCACCTCTATATCTATTTGGCGACGGGTTTGCACCGCGTCAATGCCCATTTGGACGAGGACGAGTTTTTGCACGTACTGCGCCTACCCTTTGCGCAACTGTTGCAACAGGTATTGTCGGGCGAGATCCACGACGCCAAAACCTGCTATGCGGTGTTGCGATACGCAGGCGAAGTGGGTGTGAAGTAGACATACTTATCGGATACAAAAACTGCTTCTCACATAAGAAGCAGTTTTTGTTTTGCCAACCCATGCCCGTGTATTGGGTGTTACGACGAGCATATCATCAGCACGCAGGGCTGCCTATCATCAAACCGAAGCGGATACTTTTTGGACCATACACGGCATAGCCGTGATGATATACAAGCTAAAGCTTGATGATATACCAACCCTTGCCCGAAGGGCGA
>CADBTQ010000085.1 GCA_902797685.1 uncultured Eubacteriales bacterium
GCGACCATCGTGCGCGCAAGTTTGTGCAAGCACACCCTTTCACACACGTTAGTCGGTCGCCTTGCGAGCAAGGCTCACGAGGACTTCACAATGCTTTGTTTGGGGGAACATATCATAAGGGGTGACCGACTCCACGTCGTAAGCGGCGGACAAAACCGCAAGGTCACGCGCCAAAGTCGCGGGATTGCACGAGATATAGACGAGTTTGTCTATCTTGCCGCCTTGGGGCAAACGCACCTCTTTCGCCCCGTCAAACGCGTTGATTTGAGGTGCGAACGCCTGCTCGACGTCGCTTGCCATGGCGATCAACGTATCCAACACCGCCTTGGGACAACCCTTGCGCGGAGGATCCAACACGACCGATACCGACCTGCCGCCAAGCCCCGCTACCACCTTGGGCAACACGATCGCGCTATCTCCCAGGTAGTTGGTGACCCGATCGGCTACCCCGTTGTGCTCGGCGAGCCTATTGGCGTCCTCGATCGCCTCGGGGACGATCTCGATATTGACGACCTCGGCGCCCGCTTTGGCTAAGGTCGCGCCCAGCACGCCCACGCCGGCAAACGCGTCGATGACGACCGATCCCTCGTGGGGCGCGACCATCTCCCGCACTCTATCGTAGATCAAGTGGCGAACGCCGTCGTTGACCTGCAAAAAACTGAGCGGATTGACCGACACCTCTACCCCGTCCACCACGGTGGTGATGGGGACGCCCTGTATCAAACGGACGTTATCCCCTAATATCACGTTGTTTGCCTTGGTATGGGGGGACACGTACAGCGCCACTTTGTCGGTAATTGCGAGCAGTCGACGGTAATAGTCGTCCAAATGGGCCGCACTCTTGCCGTTGACCACCAAAGTCACGTCCATCCCCTCGGGATAGCGGCGGGCGACCAAATGCCGCAAAAGCCCTTTGCCCGTGCCGCTGTCGTAAGCGGACAATCCGTACTCGCGCACGTACGCCAAGGTCGCCGCGATCAATCGTTCCGCCCAATCCTCGTGCAAAAAGCACTTGCCGATGGGGACGATCTTGTGACTTCCCTCGCGGAAAAAGCCGAGTTTGACCTCGCCGCCCGCCACGCCGAAGGGCAACATGATCTTGTTGCGATACCCCGTCGTTTTGGGGGACGGCACGCAAGGGGCGACCGACACGTCTACCCCCGCCTTGCGAAGGGTGGCGGCGACGGACAGGCGTTTGATATCGAGTTGTCGGTCATACTCCACGTGCAACAGATCGCACCCGCCGCACTTGGTATAGCGATTGCAGGGGGGCGCAACGCGGTTTTCGGACGGAAGCAAGACCTCGACGAGGTCGGCGAAAGCGATCCCCCGCTTGACGTAGTTGACTTTGGCTTTGACCACCTCGCCCGTCAAGCAAAAAGGGACGAACACGGTCGTGTCGTCTACGTGGGCGATGCCTTCTCCGCCCACGCCTTGATCGGTAATCGTCAGTTGCAATACGTCGTCTTGTTTCATATCCATTTGCAAAAACGCGCCGAAAGAACTCGGCGCGTCCTCTATTCACGCCCAAAGGGTGTGATCGGAATTAGTTTTTGCCCAAGCATTGTTGGAAATGCCAACTGTCTTCGCACATCTTTTTGAGGTCGTATTGCGCGCGGAAACCGATCTCCTTTTCGGCAAACGAGGGGTCGGCGTAGCACGAATCGATGTCGCCGGGACGACGATCCACGATCTTGTAGGGCAGGGGTCTACCCAACACTTCGGAAAACGCCTTGACCATATCCAAAACGCTGTAACCCGTGCCGGTACCCAAGTTGTAGGTGTACACGCCGTGACCGGTGGTCTCCAACTTTTTGAGGGCGCAAAGGTGACCCTTCGCCAAGTCCACCACGTGGATGTAGTCGCGCACGCCCGTGCCGTCGTGGGTATTGTAGTCCGAGCCGAACACTCTGAGGTAGTCCAACTTGCCGATCGCCACTTGGGTGATATAGGGCATGAGGTTGTTGGGGATACCGTTGGGGTTTTCGCCGATCAAGCCGCTCTCGTGAGCGCCCACGGGGTTGAAGTAGCGCAACAAGGAGATGTTGAAAGTGGGGTCGCTGACCGCCAAGTCGCGCAAGATCTCCTCGATAAAGTACTTGGTCTTGCCGTAGGGGTTGGTGCAACCGCCCACGGGAAAGTCCTCTTTGATGGGCACGGTATGGGGATTGCCGTACACGGTGGCGGACGAAGAGAACACGATAGTCTTGACGCCCGCTTCCTTCATGGCTTCGAGCAAACGAATGGTGCCCGTGATGTTGTTGTTGTAATATTTGAGGGGGATCGCCACGCTCTCGCCCACGGCTTTGAGCCCCGCAAAGTGGATGACCGCATCGATGGGATGAGCGGCAAAGATCTTGCGCATACCCTCGCTATCCAAGATGTCGCACTTATAAAACACGGGACGGACGCCGGTGATGGTTTGGATCTTGTCCACCACGTCCTCTTTGCTGTTGGACAAATTGTCCATGATCACCACGTCGTAGCCTACTTGTTGCAGTTCCACCACGGTATGAGAGCCGATATATCCGGTACCACCGGTAACTAAGATAGTCTTCATATTATTCTCCTTGCGACCCGAGGTCTATTAGGCTTTGACAAGCACTTTTTTGAGATGAGCAAAACGGGGTAAACCGTCTTCCAAGGGCGCTTTGCTGTCCCCTTGAATGAGGGGCAAAGCGTAGTCCACGTACTCTTGGCTGAGACCCTTGCCCGCGGGCAGGATCCACTCCAAGGGGATCTTCTTTTCGGTATTGGCGGCAAGCGCCACGTCCATCAAAGCGGGCTCGCACTTGTACTCGGCGGACTCGTAATCTCTCTTGAGAATGACCATCTTGTCGGTCTCCCCCTCAAGTGCGGCTTTGACCGCGTAAGCGCCCGAAGCAAACGCTTCCTCCACGTCCACTTTGCTTGCCAAATGCGCGGCGCAGCGTTGCAACAAACTAAACTCGATGGCGCGCACTTTGACGCCCAACTCTTGCTTGACCAAGTCCGCCAACATTTGTCCTACGCCGCCCAGTTGCGCATGGCCGAAAAGGTCGGTCTTGCTGGCGACGAATTCGCCCACGTACTTGCCTTCGGCGTTTTTGATACCCTCGGAGACAACGACCATACACTTGTTGTTGTTGCGGGAGCAGATGTCCTTGACGGACGCCAAAAACTCGTTGACGTCAAAGGGAGTCTCGGGCAAATAGATCAAGTCGGCGCCCAAGCCCTTGTAGGTGGCGAGTTGCGCGGCGGCGGTCAACCAACCGGCGTTGCGACCCATCACTTCGAGCACGCACACCATACCCGTGTTGTACACGGTGGCGTCCAATTTGAGTTCCATAATGGAAGTGGCGATGTATTTGGCTGCCGAACCGTAGCCGGGGCAATGGTCGGTGCCGAAGAGGTCGTTGTCGATGGTCTTGGGCACGCCCATCACGCGGCATTCCCAACCCGAGGACTGCATAAACTTGCTGACTTTGTTGCAGGTGTCCATCGAATCGTTACCGCCGTTGTAAAAGAAGTAGCGGATGTTGTACTTTTTGAAAACTTCCAGTAAGCGCTTGTAGTCGGTATCGTCTTCTTCGACGGGTTTGAGCTTATATCTCACGCTGCCCAAGGCGGAAGAGGGGGTGTTTTTGAGGAGCATCAATTCGTTGATATCCTCTTGCCCGATGTCATAAAACTGTTCGTCCAAAATACCTTTGATACCGTGAGCGGCGCCGTACACGTTGGTGATGACGTCACTGTGTTTGAGCGCCTCGACGAAGACGCCGGCTGCCGAACTGTTGATGACGGACGAAGGTCCACCCGATTGCCCGAAAATAGCTGCACCGATAAGTTTACTCATATATTTCCTCCTAAATACCGCCAAAGCGGAATTATATACTCAATAGATTGGCAAGTTTGTACAGGTTCTCTTCCACTCTGCGGGGGCGAGCCAAAGCCTCGGTCACGTCCTCGTCCATAATGTGGTTGTCGCGGATACCCACGACCCTGCCGCCTTTGCCTTCCTTCAACAGTTCCACCGCTCTGTACGCCATCTTACTCGCCAACAGTCGGTCGCTCATAGAGGGCGCGCCGCCGCGTTGGATATAGCCCAACACGGTCGAACGGACGGTCAATTCGGGAGTGCGCGCATTGATCTCGCGGATGACTTCGTCCACGGGAGCGGCGCCCTCCGCCAACACGATGATACCCGACTGCTTGCCCGCTTTTTTGTTGCCGACCAACTTGCGGGACACTTCGTCGTAGTCGATGGGATGCTCGGGCACCAAGATCACCTCGGCGCCACCCGCGATCCCCGCGTAGAGGGCGATATCCCCGCAATGGCGACCCATCACCTGCACCACCACGACCCGCTCGTGCGAACTCATGGTGTCGCGCAAATTGTTGATAGCGGATACCGCCGTATTGACCGCGGTGTCAAAGCCCAACGTAAAGTCGGTGTACGCCAAGTCGTTGTCGATGGTGCCGGGGATACCCACGCAGCGCACCCCAAACTCCTTCCACAAGGCTTCCATGCCGTGGAAGCTGCCGTCGCCGCCGATGACGACCAATCCGTCGATGCGGCGATTGGTCAGTATCTCCGCCGCTTGACGGCGGTACTCGTATTGCTCAAACTCGGGACATCTGGCGGTCATCAACATGGTGCCGCCGCGTTGGATCATACCCGATACCGAACGCTTGCTCAACAGAAGCATCTCGTTTGCCAACAATCCCTTGTATCCTCTCTCGATACCAAATACCTCGATATCGTTGCCCGCCGCGACTCTCACGATACCGCGAATGGCTGCGTTCATACCCGGCGCGTCGCCGCCCGAAGTCAAAACACCGATCCTCATACGTTCTCTCCTTGATAATCAAACTTTACTCATTATATCACAGCGCACTCGTGTGCGCAAGCGACATTTGTCTCAATGACGATTATTTTTTGAGGGCTTTGAGCACGACGTTGTTTTCGCCGAGCAAGCCCTTGAGCTCGGCAAGACAGGTGGAAGACGCTTTGACGTTGTAGTCGGGACGGAAGTATTTGCCGTCGATCTGCACGTACACCATCATGTCGCCGGGGTAAGCGGCGAGCGTCCGCAATATTTCGTCCTGCTGTTTGGGCGTTCCGTCGGACACCAACACCAACGCGTAATCCTTGCCCGAGGGGATATCCTCCTGCCCGACTTGGGGTTTGCGGTCGTCCGCTTCGTGCCGCCAATCGGAAGCCGAGTTGACCGACAAATTGTATTTGCCGTCCCGATAGGACAATCTCCCTTCCAACTTAAGAATGGCGCGCTTGGCGAATAGGTGTTTGTACTGCGCATAGGCGCGGCTGAACATGACGAACTCCACCTTGCCCGACAAGTCTTCGATCACGCCCGACACGAAGTCGTTGCCGCTGCGGTCGGGTTTTTTGACCAAAGTCGCGATCATGCCCGCTACCGTGACGAACTTGTTGTTGTACTGCCCCACGCTATCGCCGAAGGTGATCTCCCCTTCCTCGTCGTAGGCTTCTTCCTCGCTCTCTTTGAGGTCGCCCAAGTGGAAGGGAATGTTTTTGTAGTCTTGCCTATACGCTTCGAGGGGATGACCCGACATATACACGTTCATCAAGGTCTTTTCGTTGTCGAGCAACAGATCCCAATCCATCTCGGGTACTCGGACCAACTCGATATCCTCGTTGAGACCGAAGGACTCCCCGAACATATCGTCGAACAAAGACAACTGCCCCGCGTCCTGCCGCTTGCGGTCGCCCGTGATGGCGGCGACGATCTTTTCGTAGTTCATCAGCAAAGTCGCCCTCGTCTCCCCGAAGCAATCCATCGCGCCCGCTTTGATCAAACTCTCGATCATGGTCTTGTTGAGCATGACTTCCTGCCTGCGCAACAGGTCCTCCAAAGAGCGGTATTTGCCCCCTCTTCGGCGTTCTTCCACCAACTTGACGCTGGCGTCCACGCCCACGCCTTTGATGGAAGTCAATCCGTAACGCACACTCTTGCCGTCGGTGTGGAAGTACACGTCCCCCTCGTTGACCGAAGGCGGATACACCTTGACCCCGTGATCGGCAAGATAGGTCAGATACTTTTCGATCTCGTCCGGCTTGTCGATACGGCTGTTCATCACCGCGGTGATAAACTCTTGGGGATAGTTGAGTTTGAGATACGCCGTTTCGTAACTCAACACCGCGTACGCCGCCGCGTGCGATTTGTTGAATGCGTACTTGGCGAAAGACGCCATCTCGTCGAAGATCTTGAGGGCGTTTTCCTCGGTCATGCCCCGCTTGATCGCCCCCTCGACGGGAGAGTTTTTGGCGTCGCCGGGGTGACCGACTAGGAAGATGTGCTTTTGGATCTCCATCTCCTTTTGCTTCTTTTTACTCATGATACGGCGCAAAATGTCCGCTCTGCCGTAGCTGTAACCGCCCAACTCGCGCACGATATCCATGACCTGCTCTTGGTACACCATACAGCCGTAGGTGTTGCTTAGGATAGGCTCCAAGCGGGGGTCGATATAGGTGATGGACGAGGGATTCTTTTTGCCCTCGATGTAGCGAGGAATGGAATCCATGGGACCCGGACGGAACAACGAGATACCGGCTATGATATCTTCGAAGCAGGTGGGCTTGAGCTCGCGCATAAACTTTTTCATTCCCGCCGA
>CADBTQ010000086.1 GCA_902797685.1 uncultured Eubacteriales bacterium
GCGGGCAAGACCAACCCGACCCCACTCCCACTGCCAAAACTTACACCGTCACCTTTGACAGCAAAGGCGGTAGCGCCGTGAGTAGCGTGTCCGTCAAAGAGGGGCAGCGCCTGACCGCTCCCCAACAACCCACCCGTCAGATGTACGTGTTTGGCGGTTGGTACAAAGACAGCGCATTGCGCAACGCTTGGGACTTTGACCTCGACACGGTCGATCACGACGTCACCCTCTATGCCAAGTGGCAAGCGGACGAAGTGCGCGTATCCACCGTGGACGGCACCACCATCGAAGGCAACAACATTTTCGTCGCGGTGGAGCAAGGCGTGGACGACCTCGATTTGAGCGAGCGGGTGGTACTCAACAGCGATACCGCCACTTGGAAACTGTATTACGACAAACTCGGTCGCGACGAGATCCGCACCAAGATCGCCACCAATGACGACGGCTCTCTTGATAGCGGCAGCAACCTATTTTACATCGTGGTGACCTCGGCGGACGGCACCCAATCCAAGACCTTTGTGTTGGACGTCTACAAAAAATACCCCGTGGCGATCGGCGTGTACGACGTGTACGACGTGTTGGTAGACACCTACTACCTGAGCACCCTCGACGTCTTCCAAGCGCCTCAACGCTTGCTCGATATTACGGGCTACGACGTCACCGGCTGGCGCGGCGCGGGCTTGAGTTTGGGCGCGACCATCCCCAAAGACTGCGTAGGGCTTGCCGTATACCCCGTGGCGACCGCCAAGCAATACACCCTGACTTACGACCCCGCGGGCGGGGAATTGGACCCCCTCACCCGCACCGTGACTTACGACGGCAATTTTGCCCTGCCCACCCCCACGCGAGAGGGCTATACCTTTGACTATTGGACGCATAACGGCAACAATGTCTCCCTATCCGACGGCACCCATACTTGGCGCATAGACGGCGACGCTACCTTTGCGGCGCACTGGACGATCAACCGCTATCTGGTAAAAGCGAGCCGCAATGACAATAGCGCGGGCAAAGTCACCATCTCGGGTGTAGACAGCGAGGGGTATGCCAACTACGCTTCCACCGTGACCCTCTCCGCCACCACCAACTCGGGTTACAACTGGTTAGGTTGGTACCAAGGGGACGAGCTGTACTCGGAGGAGACCACCATCAAATATATTGTGCCCGCTAGCGACAGCAGGCTGACCGCTCGCTACAACTACTACACCGTGACGACCACCTACGAGGGCTGCGGAGCGCCTTACGACGGGGTATACAAACGGAAAGTATCGGTAGGCGATACGGTGACGATACAACTTGGCGCCCTGGAGAGCAGCTCAATGGGAGACTGGAGATATTTTTGGGCAGGCTGGTATGAGGGCGATACCAAGGTCAGCGATGGAACTGACTGGTCGTATACGTTTGTCATGACGGCGCAAGATAGGACGTTTACAGCCAAGTCCTACAAACTCGAACTGTTGCCTAGCGACAACGATGCCGGCACGGTCAAACTGAACACGAGCCAAAGCTACGTCGGAGGAGAAGTCACCATCACCGCCACCACCAACAACGGCTACACCTGGGTCGGTTGGTTTGACGGCGATACCAAGATCAGTGAGGGGACGGAATTGTCGTATACCTTCAATATGCCTAACGAGAATAAGACTTACACCGCCCGTTGGATCCGTTGTCCCATAACTCTTTCGCTCAACGATACTTCGGCAGGCTCCGTCACAGGAGTAGAAAGGACCGCCCTTGGTGCCGAGACCACCATCACAGCCACTACCAATAACGGCTATACCTGGGTCGGCTGGTATGACGGTGATACCAAGGTCAATGATGATCTATCCTACACCTTCGTTATGACCGAGGAAAACAGGACGTACACCGCTAAGTGGGACATCCGCGCAGAGATGGCTATTTTTGACTTTACGTCGACAGATACCACGTGCACTATAACCGGCATTAAAGACAAGTCTTGTAGGAATATCGTGGTCCCAGATTACGTGACAAGTATCCAAGGGGGTGCGTTCTCCGGCTGTAGCGCGCTCGTGAGCATCACCATCCCCTTTGTCGGAGACAAGGTTGGCAAAACGGCGAGCGATACCTATCAATATCCGTTTGGTTATATCTTCGGTGCGTCCAAATATCTGAATGGACTTGCGACAGAACAGTGGTACTACGGCTCTTCTGCATCCTCAACCACTTATACTACCTACTATATTCCCTCTACCTTGCGCTCGGTGACGGTGACAGGTGGCGATATCCTATACGGTGCGTTCTCTTACTGCAGCGGGTTGACCTCTATTACCATCCCCGACAGCGTGACTAGTATCGGGAGCAGTGCGTTCTCTACCTGCTACGGGTTGACCTCGATCACCATCCCCGACAGCGTGACTAGTATCGGGAGCAGTGCGTTCAATGGCTGCTACGGGTTGACCTCTATCACCATTCCCGACAACGTGAAGAGTATAGGGGACTATGCGTTCACTAACTGCAGCGGGTTGACCTCGATCACCATTCCCGACAGCGTGACCAGTATCGGGGAGCACGCGTTCTCTTACTGTACCGGGTTGACCTCGATCACTATCCCCGACAGTGTGACCAGTATCGGGGAAGGTGCGTTCTGGGGCTGCAGCGAGTTGACCTCGATCGATTACCAAGGAACCAGAGCACAGTGGAACGCTATCAGCAAAGGTAGATATTGGACTGCTAATACTGGCGCATACACCATCCACTGCACGGATGGGAATATTGCTAAATCGTAAACAGAAATAACCAAGCGAGTAATCGGGGAGACAACGTCGTTGCGGCATTGTCTCCCCGCGCTTTGGATCAGACTATCTTAGCGTACAACCAAACGCAAATATAGGAGATAAAGATTATGGATCTTTGATTTTGTTGCTCCACAACGTTATATGCAACTATCAAAAAAATTATCAAAAAAACCAAACGATACCAAAACGTTTGAGGACATTTTGGACGAATTAATGCAAGAAGCACCCGACATTGCAAAGGAGATTCCAACTATGCCCAACGTGGGCTACTTTCAATAGCCGTCTAAAAAATGAAATCCAAAAGAGCCTTTTCGGTGATCGAAAAGGCTCTTTTGGTTTGAGGATAAGTCGCGCACTATTGGAAGAATGAGGGACGCTTGGTGCCCCTATCCAAGATAGTGCTGTCCTTGAGACCCTGTGCGCCATCGGATTACATCCTCTGGGCAATAGACCGACGACGGCAACAAGTTGCCTGCTCAGGGTGACATTGGATGGAACTTAGATTCAATCGACTTCGGACTCCGTCCTGCGCGCAGAATGACGTTTTCACACCGCTGTCATCTTGAGCGGAGCGTAAGCGCAGTCGAAAGATCTCTATGGCTGTGCTTAACTTCGGTGCCTCTACCCAAGGCAGTGCTGTCCTTGGGATTCTTCGACACGTCCCTATGGGACGGCTCAGAATGACGGCTCTTACACGATCTGCACGTCTTTGAGTAGGGCGCGGTCGGGGCCGTAGTAAGCGCCTTTGGTGGTGGGGGTGGACGAGAGGCGGATAGAGGACAGCGCGTCGCTCAATTTGGCGCTCATGGAGATACCCGTCACGGGAGTGACTTTGCCCCCTTGGTGGAGATAGCCCAAGCGGATCTCCCCGCCGATATAGTCGTTGTAGACGTCTAATTGCAATCCCGACATGGACACCAATTCCAAACAGTTGTCCACCTCTTTGAGGGTGCCCAAACCCACTTCCATACAGCCCAAACTGCCCGTGATGGCGGCGGGTTCCACGCCGAGGTATTGCCCGTAACGGCTACTGCCCCACAGCGCTTTCGCCACGCCGTTTTGCACGATCACTTGGTCACGGAGGGTCGTGCCGTCCGAGTCGAACGCCGCCGAGTAGCGACTGCCCTTGACCGCCTTGCGCCCGATCAATGTAAAGGGATCGCCCGTTAGATCCTTTTGGAGATGGTCTCCCAAGGCGAAGGCGTTGCTGTGGCTAAACACCGCGGCGTAGGTCAATTCGTACATCAACTCTTCAGCAAGTTCCTCGATCTCGGGAGCGCGCAACACCACGTCGACGACCTGTGGCTCCCCTTTGACCGCCTGTTTGCGGGCTTTGACCTCGCGCATTTTGTCGGCGATCTCCCGCTTGATGGCGTCGAGATCCAGATCGGTCATCTCAAACCACTCGTACAACTCCACCGATTCGGCTTCGTCCGTTTGGGTGGGTATGGCTTCCACCGCCAAACGGTGGGACGTTTGGGTCTTGTCCACCCCGGTCGAGGTGCGCACCCGCTTGCGTTGGGTGGTGACGAAGATCTCCAAAGCGTTGATGCTGCCGCCCGCCTCCAGAGGCACCTCGAAAACCGCTTGCGCGACCCGCTCGGCGACCTCTTTGGGGTCGAGATCGGCAAAGTCGGAGGGAATATCGTACTCCTCCACCCCGCCTTGAGGCAAGGAGTAGGGGCGGTTGGCGACAAGGCGAGCCCGCTCCACCGCTTGCTCGAGCGCACCCTTGACCGCCGCCTCGTCCATCGAGGGGAATACGGGGAAGGTGCTATCCCCCAACGCCTCGTCGTGATCGACAAACACGGTCACCGAGGTAGAGAGGGTGTCGGTGGCGCGTACCGTCTCCAGTTTGCGCCCCACGAAAAACAGTTCGGACGTGGTGGAATGGTCGTCCACCACCTTGTAGGCGGACACGCCCGCCGTTTGCTCTATCAATTTGATCAAATCCATCTTAGTCTCCCCCTTTACGCCAACTTGCAGCGCGCTTTGAGGTTGGGGCCGCCGTCCGAGACGCGCACCCACTCCTTGTAACCCTTGCCGCAGCTACCCGAGCCCAGCACCAAAAACTCGTCCGAAATCATGGAGATGGATTGGAGTAGGTCGGGCACCGAGCCGCTCATCACCACGGGCGAAACGTAGTGGTCGGTCAACTTGCCGTCCACGATCTCGATACCGTATTCGGCGGTGCATTGGATCTGCCAGTTTTTGGGGTCTTCCATGCCGTTGTTGGTCTCAAACAGCATATAGCCGTGCTTGATCGAGGCGATCATGTCCTCGAGTTTGTCCTTGCCCGGCTCGAAAAAGGTGTTGGTCATGCGGCTGTACGCCTTGTGGGCGAAGGTCTGCCGTCTGCCGTTGCCCGTGGGAGAGGTCCCCAACTCTTCGGCGCTGACGAGGTCGGAGATACCCGCCACCAAGATACCGTCTTTGATGATGAGGGTGTCCTTGGCTTCCACCCCGTCGTCGTCAAAGAAGTAGCTGGCGGTAGACAAAGTCGCCGCCGCCCCGTCGTGCATATTGACGATGGGGGACGCCACGTAGCGCCCCACGTAACTCTTGGCGAGAGCGCGGTCTTTGACGAATTGGTCCATCTCCACCCCGTGGCCGAACGCTTCGTGCGCGATGAGTCCGGTGATGGAGCTGTCGGTGATGATGTCGTACACGCCCGGCTCGATGGGGGTAGCCGCCGCAAGATGGCGGGCTTTGTCCACCAATTTGTCCACCAAAGTGGGCATCTTGGCAAACACCTCTTTCATTTGGTTGCCGAACCAACCCTCGCGGGCTTGCACCACTTTGCCGTCGCGGTACACCGCCATCATGATGCCGTTGACCCACCCGTAGTGCTGATCCAACTCGCGACCGCGGCTTACGAACAATTTGTTGATGACGATGGGACGTACCAACACGATGGCGTTGAGCACCTTGTCGTCCGAAGCCAAAATCGCGTCTTTGATCCCTTGGCAAAAGTCGAGGATCTCTTTGTCCGAATACGCGTCGAAATCGCTCTCACGAGAGTAGGACGCCTTTTTGTGGGGGTCTTGGGGGACGGGACACTCGATGGTCCCCTCGCGGCTATCCAAGTCGATGGCTGCCACGATACGGCGAGCCAACTCCTCTTTGTCCCCCGCGATGGACGAGGCGGAATACTCCCCAAACGCCTTGCCGTTGTGCACCTTGATCACAAAGCCGCACTCGGACACGAAGTCCTGCCCCGCGGTGACGAAGCTGTTGTTGCGGTCTACGCGGTAAGAGGTGGACGAGCAGTCGGTCGCCAGCACGCTGACGTACTCGTAATAGGGTTCGAGCGCCTTGACCAGCGCCTTCATCTCCCCTCTTACGCTTTCCAAATAGTTAGATAATGCCATATTGCCTCCTTGTGAGTTTGTTTCCAACTTCCATTATACCACACTCTTTACGCCCTTGTACGCTTTTTTGCAAAGAAAAGCACCCCCGGGCGGGAGTGCTTTTGGTTGACGAAGTATATCGCCAAACAGCGCGGTTTTTTAGTGCTTCTTGAAGAGAGCAACAAACTCTGCCCAAGTCTTCTTCTTGATGACAAACCAGAAGATGGCAAATCCGCCACATCCAAGGGCGGCTGCCCCTGCGACAGAGCCGATGACGATGCCTGCGATCGCACCACCGCTCAAACCTTGCTTTTCTTCGGCAGGCTTGATCTCGGGTTGGTCAGGATTGCCGGGCTCGTCAGGATTGACGGGATCGACAGGAGCGGATTCCGCATCTTTCCAAAGAGCGAAGAGCGTCACGTCATTGTTGACTTGGATCGTTGCCGCTTCGATCTTGGAGCCGTTTGCCGTGAATGCCCAA
>CADBTQ010000087.1 GCA_902797685.1 uncultured Eubacteriales bacterium
AACTCCGCCGTTGAACACGAGACGATGCTTTGTCGGAAGTTCGTCATCGGGAACTTCGTTCTCTATATCGTTCGTGAGTCTTATGTAAGGCTTGTCGGAATTTACCGCGTTCAGCAACTCGTTCCACGTACCGACCTCGGTGATCTCCGCTTCGGGCTCGTCGGCAAATGCCGTAAGCGGTGAAATTGCAAGCACGCCGAAAAGCATTGCAATCGCCATCACTACTGCCATGATTACGCCTAAAAACGTTTTCTTTGTAGTATTCATACAAACTCCTTCGATTTTGCCAAAAGCAAAATGCACAATGTCTATATTACTATTATACAACAATTGCGGGACGCGTCCTATCCCCCCGAGGGGCAGTTGTTGGCGGACAAAACAACACAAAAACGGGTAGTTCGATAGCCAAAAGTACAATATCAAATAGCCAAAAGTCCATATAGAGCGCCCTTTTGGCAAATACCCTTGAATTGCCGACGCGCCTTTTGGTATAATAAAACCGTTAAGGAGAACGCTATGAAACTACTGATTTGCGAAGATCAACAGATACTGCTGGACGGGCTCGTCTCGTCTTTGTCCAAAGAAAAATCCTTTGAGGTGGTGGGGTCGACGACGTCCGCCGAGGAGATATTGTCCTGCCTTGCCAAAACGCAGGCGGACCTGGTGCTGACCGACATCATCACCAAGGACAAAAAGAACGTGTTGGATTACGTCGCCCGTCTCAAAGAGCAATACCCCGAGGTCAAGGTGGTCGCCATCACGGGCTTTCCCGACATCACGTTTATGGAAAAGGCGCGCAAGGTGGGGGTCAATTCCTTCGTGTACAAAAACATCTCCACCGACGAGTTGATCTCGGTCATCAAAAACACTTACGCCGGCTACAGCGTCTTTCCCTCTCGCGACAAGACCCGCAACGCCTTTTTGCAATCGCTGTCCGACGCAGAGATGACCGTCCTTAGGTTGTATTGCAGGGGCTTGGAGAGAGAACAGATCGCCCAAGAGATGTTCATATCTCAGTCTTCGGTCAAGTCGCACATTTCGTCCATTTTGCAAAAGACGGGCTTTTCGTCCATGGCTCGCGTCGCCATCTACGCGGTGTCTACCGGGTTGATCTTCGCCGAATGATGAGCCGTTCCGCCCGCTTTGTCTGCATAGCGGCGGCGCTCGCTCTTTATCTTGCGGCGATTCTTTTCGCCGCCTTTTTCCCCGCGGGTACGTTGGTCGGCGGAAGGGGAGATTATCTTGTCACCTTTTTCGCCGTTTTTTTGTCCGCTTTGTGGGGCGCGACCATGGTGTATCGTGTGCAGTACGACAAGGTGCGCTCCATCTTGGTCGGGATCATCGTGACCTCTTTTTTGTGGCTGACGATGCGTTACGTCAAGTGGCTCGTCAATATCCCCACCCTATCGATCTATATCGATTATATTTATTACGTGCCCATGCTGCTTTGCCCCTCTTTGGCGTTGTGGTTGGTCTTGGATAATTTCTTTCCCGACCGCACTTGGCGCCAATGGGTGATCGCTCTGTCTATCGCGGGGGTAGCGATATTGTCTTCGTTTGCTTTGACCAACGATCTGCACCATCTCGTGTATCGCAATATCGAGGTGGTGACCTCTCCCGAGGGGGTCGTCGCCTATACCGCCTACCGCTACGGCGCGGTACACTACGTCGCGATGGGGTTTATCGCTCTGACGGCGGTCGGCGTGTTCGTCGCCATCATGGCGGGGTCTCGTCGTCGTTTCGTTCCTCGCTTGATATGGTTGCCCATACTGGTGGCGATGGTGGCGACGACCTATTTCGTGGGGTACGCCATGGGTTGGCGCTTTATCCGCGAGACCTTTTTCGTCAAGGACTTGGCGTTGGTCTCCGTCTTGTTTATGTATTTGGTGTTGGAACTGCTCCTTCGGATCGGTTTGGTGCAAAACAACGGTCGCTACGTGTTCAACTTCCGCCACAGTATGCTTCCCATGTGTATCTACGACGAAAACGGGCGTCCTCTCTATCGCGGAGAGGGGTATCCCTTGCCCGAGGAGCAAAAGGACGGGGTGCGCTATGGCAGATGGGCGGTGGGCGAATACACCGTGTCGGTCAAAGAGGACCTCGGCGAGGTGGAGCAGCTTAGGCGCAAATTGAGCGAAGAAAGCGCCCAACTCGAGGAGACCAACCGCTTGCTTACCCACACCTTGGAAGTGGCGGCGGAGAGCGCGGCGCTGTCCGCAAGGCTCGCTTTGGTGGACGAGATCGAGAGGGGTATCGGCAAATCCAAAGAGGAGATGGAGCGCCTGACCGCCTCTCTTCCCGACGAAGCGACCGAGCAAAACGCCTATGCCGTTCGGCAAACCTTGGGGCGGATCGCCTTGTCTTTGGGGTATATGAAACAAAAGTGCATGCTCCTCTTGGGCGCCAAGGAGCAGAAGTCTCTGCGTTTGGACGCGATGCGTCTGCTCGCCAAGGTGATGACTGAGGACGTCAAAAGCGTGGGTTTCGGCGAGGTGGCGGTCGTGATCGTGCCGACCGAGGAGATCTCTTTCGAGTACGCTCTCTCGGTCAACGATCGTCTCAACCAAGTGGCGAAGGCGTATGCTTTCGAGGGATTGGATATGTTGGTGGCGCTCGATCCCCAAAAGGGCAAATTGACGATAGAACTGGACGGCGCCAAGGTGCCCGTCCAACCCCTCGCGGGACTAAAGACCACCCCCCAAGACAACGGGGTGCGCGTCGTGTGGGAGGGGGCGTATGAATAGTATTTTGCAATTGCCCGCCTCGGTGCGTATCGTGATCTTCGTGTTTGAGGCGTTCGCCTTGGCGGCTTTGACGTTTTGCGTGGTGTACGGGCTGTTTTGTCGCCGCAGCAAATGGTATTTGGGGTATTTGACGAGTCTGTTCGTCACCCTCTTCGTCTTTGCCGTGACCCGCACCCCCCTGACCGAGGGACAAAACGTCAATGTAGCCACCTACTTTCAGTTGGCGTTGGCTTTGCCCGTGGCGCTCGGGGCGTTGCTCTTTGTCAAGGAGCGCAAACTGTTTTACCTTGCGGACGTGGTGTGGTGCGTGTTTAACCTGCCTTGGTGGGAGAGGGTGATCCCCTTTTACGGATACTTCGCGGCGGGGCTGGTCGCCTATATGCTGGGCAGGGTGGTATGGATGGCGTTGGATATCCTGCGCCAAGCCGAACGGTACCCCGGTAGACTCAGTATCAAGTACGCTTTGGATCAAGCGACGGACGGGATCGCCTTCGTCAACGTATTTGGGCACGTCACCTATATCAACCGAACGCTTGCGGACATTTTGGCGGGGTTGGGGTTGTCCTCTTACGACCGCGCCCAAGCCATCGTCGCGGCGGTAAAGGCGATGGGCGTGGACGGCAGAAGCACCGATACCAGTTGTATCGTCAAGCACAAGGACAAAGCGTATCGCTTTGCTTGGGACGACCCGCTCGGCCAAATCAGCGTGACCGACGTCACCAAGGAAGAGGAGTTGTTGGAGCGGATCGAGCAAGGCAAAACCCTGTTGGCGCAAGCGGGAGAAGAATTGACGCAAGAGGTGCAGCACATCGACGAGATCCAAGCGGAAAAGGAACTATTGGCGATCAAAGGGGAGTTGCACGACAATTTGGCGCAACAGTTGTCCATACTTCACATGGTGTTACTGGAAGACCAATCGCCCGATCTGAGGGAAGTCAAGCGTATGTTGTCCACGCTCACTTTGCCCGAGCCTTCCATCGAGACCAAGGCGGACCCCGACGAACTTGTCGAATTGCTCGCCGTCATCGGCGTACGGCTTACGATCGTTGGGGACTTAAGACAAGACGCGCGCCGTCTTTTCGTGTGCAAATTGCTCAAAGAAGCCTCGACCAACGCCATCAAGCACGGCAGAGCGCGGGATGTCGAAGCCCGTCTCGACTATGACGACGAGGGCAATTTGACCGTCATTATCCTCAACGACGGCGTGCCGCCCCAAGACGTGCGAGAGGGCAACGGTTTGACCTCGCTCAAAGAGCAAGCCCGCGCTCTTGGCGGGGAAGTCGAGGTACGACTCGATCCGTTTGCCATCGTGGCGAAACTGCCCAAGACGCGCAACGCGTGATTTCGCGTGCGCGAAATGATATTTGCTCGCTATGCTCGCAAGTGATATTCTGCCCAAAGGCAGAGTGATATTCCGCCTGATGGCGGAGTGATATTCGCTCCGC
>CADBTQ010000088.1 GCA_902797685.1 uncultured Eubacteriales bacterium
GAGCACGGTCTATTGCCCGGAGTGCGTAGCACGACGGCGCAAGTACATGTGTATTACTATTCAATTTGTATTGGCCGCAGGTGACGGCGAGCAAAACTCGCCTATTCCGTCGCATTCGTTCCTTACGTCCTCCGTGAGGTGGCGGACAAGGAGCCAAGCGGGCATTACTTTCTATCGTTACGCACATTAGCGGGCTGCGCCGCTTGATGGAGCCGGAGTCTGGTGACCAAAGGGAATTGCCCGAACGCCTGCAACCGGCGGTTGGCGCAACGCTCTATCCAACTGAGCACGGTCTATTGCCCGGAGTGCATAGCACGATGGCGCAAGTACATGTGTATTACTATTCAATTTTTAATCGGCCGCACGCTCTCGGTAGGCGGTTGGCGCAACGCTCCGACGGCTTACCCCACTATCATACACCTTTTGCGGCGAAATGGCTACCGATTTAGGGTATGCGGCGCAAAATCAAAAAGGATTTGGCACGGACGAAGACCTCTCCGAAGTACACGCCCCCCGCAAAGAGGTCGTCGCACTTGTCGTAAAGGTCCAACGACGCGGGACGATCGCTACTGTTGACTACGACCGCGATCTCGTTATCCCCTTCCCCGCGCAACATCACGAGGAGATTGTCGTGTTCCACAAAGCGCACGCCCCCCTGCAGCGAAGTCGCGAGTTGGCGGCGCAGCGTACCCAATTTGCGATAAAACTTGAGCAAGGTCTCGTTGGGATTGTCCCACGGCATGGTACGACGATTGATGGGATCGTCGAAGCCCTGCACGCCCAATTCGTCCCCGTAATAGAGGGAAGGCGTGCCGGGCAGGGTGTACTGCAACGCCGCCGCCAACATCAATCGATCCATACCTAACCGATAGGCGAAAGGATCCAAGCGATAGTTGCGCTTGCGTTCCTTACTCCACCCCGTGGTATTGATCCCCGCCAACACGTTGATCGCCCGCCACGTATCGTGCGAGCCCACCAAGGTCAGCGACCGATCCAAGCAGGCGCGCGGATAATTCTCCACCACGTCCATCACTTTGCAAGCGAAATCAAAGGGCTTGCCCCCTTGGCAATACGCCAAGATGGCGTCCTTGAATACGTAGTTCATCACCCCGTCCAGTTGGTGATGGGTAAAATAGTGCCGCTCCACCCCGTACGACCACTTGGTGGTGGCGTCTTCCCACACCTCGCCGATGATCTTGGCGCTCGGGTTGACGGAGTGTACGCAATCGATCAACTCATCCAAATAGCTGTCGGGCAACTCGTCCACCACGTCCAAGCGCCAATTGACCATATACTTGGACCAATGCGCCACGGGTCCGTCTTTGCCGAACAAATAGCGGCGCACCCCCTCGCAATCCTTGTTGAGGGTAGGCACGTTTTCGATCCCCCACCACGCCTCGTATTTGCCGTCGGGCAAAAAGGTGTACCAATCCCGATAGGGACTGTCCTCGCTTTGATACGCGCCCACCGAGTCGTAGTGGCCGTCGCGGTTGAAGTAGATACTGTCCGAGCCCGAGTGGTTGAACACTCCGTCCAACATCACGCGCATGCCCCTCTCCGCCGCCGCTTTGAGCAGATCGGCAAAATCGGCCTCCGTGCCCAACATCGGGTCGATCTTGCTCCAGTCCCCGGTATCGTAGCGATGGTTGGAACAGGACTCGAAAATGGGGCTCAAATAGAGGCAAGTGACGCCCAACTCCGACAGGTAATCCAACTTGGACTGTATGCCCTTGAGATTGCCCCCGAAAAAGTCTCGGGCGTGATAGGTGCCGTCCGCGTCGGTCAAGCCCACGTCGTCGTCCCATTCCTTGGCGGTGCCCCCCACGGGCACCTCGAAGCGAGCGGGACCCACGCGGCAAAAGCGATCGACGAAGATGTGATACACCAACTCTCCGCCCCAGGGCCTACTGGCCGTCTCGTCGTAGACGGTGATCTGCCACTCTTTCAAAAAATCACCGCCCAAAGCCGACCCGTCTTCGGTTCTGCCCACATAGTGGGTAAACCCGTACGAATCCACCTCGAAGCGGTAAAAATAGACTCCCCAATCCTTGAGGGCAAACGTCGTTTTGTAGTAGCTATACCCCTCCTCGCGGAAGGCAAACGGCATACGATACTCCTCGACGTTCTCTCCCTTACGCACAAACAATCTGACGGCTGTCGCCGCCAGATCGTCGCGCACGCCGAAGGTCAAGGTGATCTCCTCGCCACAGCGTACCGCCCCAAAGGGGTGTTTGTCACGTCGGGAATTATAGCGAAACATTATTTGATAGGCTCAAGCCCCCAAATCTGTTCGGCGTACTCCTTGACCGCGCGATCGGCGGCAAAGAAACCGGATTGGGCGATGTTGACCAAACTCATGCGATTCCAGCGTTCTCTATCGCGATAGGCGCGATCGATCTCCTCGTGGATGCCCACGTAACTGCGGAAGTCGGCGACGCAAAGGAAGGGATCCGCCTTGCCGCCGCGACCGATGGTCAACAGATCCGCCAACTCGGCGAAGGACACGCCGTTCACGCCTTGGCGCATATAGTCGATGACCCTCTTGAGGTCAAAGTCGTTGTTGTAGTAAGCGGAAGGCGAATAGCGATCCGAGCGCATCAACTCGCCCGCCTGCTCGGCGTTGAGACCGAAGATGAAGATATTTTCGTCCCCGACTCTCTCGCAAATCTCCACGTTGGCGCCGTCCATAGTGCCGCAAGTGATCGCGCCGTTGATCATGAACTTCATGTTGCCGGTACCGCTCGCCTCTTTGCCCGCCACCGAGATCTGTTCGCTGATCTCGCTCGCCGGCATGATGATCTCCGCCAAACTCACGCGATAGTTCTCCAAAAACACGACCTTGATCTTGCCCTTGACGGCGGGATCGTTGTTGATCTGCTTGCCCATCATGTAGATCAAACGAATGATCTGCTTGGCGACGTAATAGCTGCTGGCGGCTTTGGCGCCGAACACGTAGGTGCGAGGCACCACGTCGAGGTCGGGATTGTCCTTGAGTTTGAGATAGGTGTCGAGGATGTGCATGGCGTTGAGGAGTTGCCTCTTGTACTCGTGCAACCGCTTGACCTGCACGTCAAACAAGCTGTTTTCGTCCACCGTGATATCGTAGTTGTCCTTGATATACTTGGCAAGACGCGCCTTGTTGTGCACCTTGATCTCTTCCAGTCGATCCAACACTTGTCTATCCCCTTTGTACTTGAGCAAGGGGGAAAGATCCGCCGACCTCACCCAAGACGAACCGATCAACTCGGTGGTCAAGTCGCTGAGTTCGGGGTTGGCTTCGCACAGCCAACGACGGTGGGTGATACCGTTGGTGACGTTGGTGTACTTTTCGGGGTGCATACGGTAAGCGTCCTTAAACACGTCCTTGATGAGGATATCCGAGTGCAAAGCGCTCACGCCGTTGACCGCGTGGGAAGCGCACAAGCACAGGTTCGCCATGCGCACCTCGCCGTACGCCATGATGGCGTTGTGGCTGACTTTGTCCCAATCGTTGGGAAAAGCTTGCCACAACTCGGCGCAATAGCGGCGGTTGATCTCGCAGATGATCTGATAAATACGGGGGATCAATTCCTCGATCAAGTGTTGGGGCCACTTCTCCAACGCTTCCGCCATGACGGTGTGGTTGGTGTACGACACGGTGCGGCACACGATGTCCCACGCCTTCTCCCAGCTGTAATCGTACTCGTCCACTAAGATGCGCATGAGTTCGGGAATACACAAAGTGGGATGGGTGTCGTTGATGTGGATCGCCACTTGGTCGGGCAAATTGTCCAGATTGGGATTGAACTTGAGGTGGTTTTTGATGATGGACTGCACGGACGCCGACACGAAGAAGTATTGCTGTTTGAGTCTTAACGCTTTGCCCTCGATGTGGTCGTCGGCGGGATACAGCACCTTACTGATACTTTCGGCGAGCGCCTTGTTTTCGCTGGCTTTGAGGTATTCGCCGCGGCTGAAGAGCGCCATGTCGAAGTCCATCGGGGTGGTCGCCGCCCAAAAACGGATGCGGTTGACCGCCTTGGTGTGATAGCCCGAGATGTACATGTCGTAAGCTTTTGCCAAGATGGTGGTGTAGTCGTGATGATGGACGATCAATTTGCCGTCCTTCCACTCCTCGTCCACTTTGCCGCCGAAGTGTACCTCGAAGGTCTCGCTGCCACGGGGCGCGAGCCAGTTGTCTCCGCCCTCGGTCAGCCAAGTGTCGGGCATCTCCATCTGCCAACCGTCCACCACGCGTTGTTTGAACAGACCGTAGTCGTAGCGGATGGAAAAGCCGTTGGCGGCGTAGTTTTCGCTGGTAAGAGCGTCCATATAAGCGGCGGCAAGACGGCCCAAACCGCCGTTGCCGAGTCCCGCGTCGGGCTCCACTTCTTCCAACTCTTCCAAGTCCCAACCCAACTCGTCGCACGCTTGCTTGACCACGTCGGTCAAGCCGAGGTTGTAGAGGTGGTTTTTGAGACTACGGCCGAGCAGGAACTCCATGCTCATGTAGAAAACTTGTTTTTCCTGTTTTTCCCTGATCTCGTGCTTGAAGTCCAAGCGCTTGCGGGAAAGGATATCTCTGACCACCAAGCACACGGCGTCGAACATTTGACGTTTGGTCGCGTCGGACACGGCGATGCCTTGGTAGCGGCTGATCTGCTTTTCGATCAGACTTTTCATTTCTTTGACGTTGATACGTTCGGTCATTTGATTCTCCTTGTAGTATGAGGTGATCACGAGGTCTTGTCCCTTACAGGGACAGTAGTAATATTATCAACCAACTGCCCCGTCTTGTCAAGTCAATCGACCCCGCCAATTGCGTTTAGAGGATGCTGTCGTACAGCTCGGCGTATTTGCGAGCGGAAGTTTCCCAACCGAAGTCGGCGCTCATCGCGGATACGATCAGTTTGTCCCAACCCTCTTTGTCGTTGTAGTAGGTGTCCACGGCGCGCCAGATCGCCCCCAACATCTCGTGTCCGTCGTAGGCGTAGAAGGTAAAGCCGCGACCCTCTTTGGTGTTGGGATTGAAGGGGAACACGGTGTCTTTGAGTCCGCCCGTCTCCCTCACCACGGGGATACAGCCGTAACGCATGGCGATCATTTGGCTCAGCCCGCAGGGCTCGAACTTGGACGGCATGAGGAACAGATCCGCGCTGCCGTACAACTTGCTCGCCAGATCCTTGCTGAAATTGATGATCAAACGCAGTTTGTTGCCGTAGCGGTGTTCCAGATCTTTGAAAGCGGTCTCGTACTTCCACTCTCCCGTGCCCAGTATCACCATTTGCAGCTCCCCTTGCAGCAATTCTTCCGCCACGTCCAACAACAGGTCGAAGCCCTTTTGGGTGGTCATACGGGTCACCATACAGAGGATGGGCACCCCTTTGCGATAGGGCAAATTGACCAACTGGCACAGCCTCTTTTTGTTCTCTTCCCTCTTTTGACGGCTGTTTACGTCGAAAGGAACGAACAGGGCGCTGTCCGTCTTGGGGTCGTACAACTTGGTGTCGATACCGTTGATGATGCCCGAGATCTTGTAACGGCGCTCTTTGAGAATGCCGTCCAGGTCGTAGGCGTAGAAGGGCTCCTGCAACTCGTTGGCATAGGTGGGCGACACGGTAGTCACCGCGTTGGCGCATTCGATCGCGCCCTTCATCATGTTGAGGCAGCCGCCGTACTCCACCAAAGACACCTTGTCCTCGGGCAGAGCGCAGATGTCGCGGGCAAGCCTGAGATCGTACTTGCCCTGAAACTCGATGTTGTGAATGGTGTACACCGTCTTGACGCCCGCGAGTTTGGGCACCGAACGGTAAAACACGTCCAAAAACACGGGGATAAGTCCGGTGTGCCAGTCGTTGCAATGGATCACTTCGGGGCCGAAGTCCAACACGTTGGCGACCGCTTCCAACACCGCTTTGGCGAAGAAAGCGTACCGCTCGGCGTCGTCGAACTGACCGTACATGGTGTTGCGGTCGAAGTAATACTCGTTGTCGATAAAGTAGTAGGTCACCCCGCCCGCGTTGGACTCGAACACGCCCACGTATTGATTACGCCAACCCAAGGTGACGTAGGTCTTGCCCACAAAACGCATGGTGTCGGTGTAGGTGGAAGGGATCTTGCTGTATAGCGGCATGATCACGCGGGTGTCCACCCCGTCCGCTACCAACGCTTGGGGCAGCGCCGCCGCCACGTCGCCCAAACCGCCGCTCCGCAAAAAGGGACCCGCTTCGCCGGTGGCGAAGAGGACGGTCTTGACGTGACGAGGGCTTGGCGCCTCGGGGGCTTTGGTCTTCTTTTTGGTTTTGGGTTCGCTCATAAACAATCTCCTTATACGGTCTTGCCTTTGACGATCACCACAGGATACGTTTCGTAGCCCGCGATGGTGCGCCCGTCACTGATGGTGACGTCCTTGTCGGTAATGGCGTAGCTGACTTGGGCGTTCTGTTGGATATTACCGTTTTCCATAATGATACTGTTGCGGATGACCGCGCCTTTGGCGACTTTGACGCCGCGGAACAATACCGAGTTTTCCACCGTGCCGTCGATATCGCAGCCGTCCGCGATCAAGCTGTTTTTGACCGCCGCGTTCTCGCGATAAACGGTGGGCACGCTGTCCTTGACCTTGGTGTAGATCACGCCGTTGCCGTAGAACAGTTTGTTGCGTTTGTCGCTATCCAACAAAGCCAAGTTTTCGTTGTAGTAGCTCTTGACGTCGTCGATGACCGCCACGTGCCCCTCCACTCTGTACTCGTACAGTTTGAGTTCGGCCACGTTTTTGGTGAGGATATCCTTTTCGAGATCGTAGAAGCCGCGAGCGTAGTATTTGACCACCAAGTCCATCAACAAGTCCTTTTTGACCAAGTACACGTTGACGCCCACCCACACGGGATTGACGTCGGGCGTCTCGGTGATATAGAGGTCGTTGATACGGCCGTTTTCGTCCGAGCCGACCACCATACGGCGGGAAGTAGTGGGACAAGCGCGATGGGTGAGGATGGTGATATCCGCGCCCTTTTCGATATGAAAATCATAGACCTTTTCCAGATCGATATTCATCGCCACGTTGCTGTTGGTCAGCAAAACGTACTCTTCGTCGTTGTGGCTGATAAAGCCCTGAATGGAGAACAAAGCCTCCACTTTGCCCTTGTACATTTCGCGGCTGGCGTTGAGCACGAAGGGAGGGAAGATGGAGATACCGCTGTTTTTGCGGTTGAGGTCCCAGTCGCGACCCATGCGGATGTGATCCATCAAGGAGGAGTAGTTGGAACGGGTGACGATACCGATCTGGGTGATGCCCGCGTTGACCAAGTTGGACAAAGCGAAGTCGATCAGTCTGTACCTTCCCGAAAAGGGCAACGAAGCCGTGGTGCGATGCACGGTCAATTCGTTGAGCTTGTTTTCGTAGTCGCTTGCAAAAATAACACTCATTACGTTGTTCATACTCTACCTCCTTAGCCGATCATGTCGCCCGCTTCCACTCTGCCGCCGTCCTTGACTTCCACGTTGGGACCCACGACCGCTATGCACCATTCGCCCTTGACGGGAGCGGTTTGGATAGCGCCCACTTTGGCGCCCGCGCCCACCACGGCGTTTTCGCCGATGATACTATAGTACACTTCCGCCCCGTTGGCGATCTTGGCGCCCGGCAGTACGACCGAGCCGATCACCTTAGCGCCCGCACCCACGTGAGCGCCGTGCGAAATAATACTGTCGCGCACTTCGCCGAAGACGGTGGCGCCTTCGCTGACGATGGCGTGCTTGATGACCGCGGTGTCCGCCACGTATTGCGGGGGCTCGGCGGCGTTGCGCGCGTAGATCTTGTTGCTGCCTTCGGCGGCGATATTGATACCGCTACTCTCGTCCAACAAGTCCATGTTGGCTTCCCACAAGCTGCTGATGGTACCTACGTCCTTCCAGTAGCCCTCGTAACGGTGCGCCCACAGTTTGCAACCGTCTTTGAGCATATTGGGAATGATGTTTTTGCCAAAATCGTTTTCGCTGTCGGGATTGGCTTCGTCCTCGATGAGGTAGCGGCGCAAGACCGACCAGTTGAAAATGTAGATCCCCATGGAGGCGTTGGTGCTCTTGGGATGTTTGGGTTTTTCTTCAAACTCGTACACCGAGCCGTCCTCGTTGGTGTTCATGATACCAAAGCGGCTGGCTTCCTCGATGGGCACTTTGTAGACCGCGATGGTGCAGTCGGCGTGGTTGCGCTTGTGTTGCGCGAGCATCGCCGCGTAGTCCATACGATAGATGTGGTCGCCCGACAGCACCAACACGTATTGGGGGTTAAAACGGTCGATAAACATGATGTTTTGGTAGATGGCGTTGGCGGTGCCTTTGTACCACTCGCCCGCTTTGCCCGTCATGTAAGGAGGCAAGACGTACACGCCGCCCGACAGTCTGTCCAAGTCCCAAGGTTGACCGTTGCCGATGTATTGGTTGAGTTCAAACGGTTGGTATTGGGTCAGCACGCCCACCGTATCGATCCCGGAGTTGATACAGTTGGAAAGGGGAAAGTCGATGATACGATATTTGCCGCCGAAGGGAACAGCGGGTTTGGCGACGTTGCGGGTCAAAACGCCCAGTCGCGTACCTTGTCCGCCTGCCAGCAGCATGGCGACGCATTCTTTGTTGTTACGTTTGTTCATAGTTTGTCCTCCTATGGTTTTTACTTGTTATTGTACGGCAAAGAGCCGATCATTACCTGACTTTTTTGAGATACACCACGCTGTTGGGCATGACGTTGAGGGTGATATGATAGGGTTGATCGTTGACCCTTCCTTCCTGCGCCGAGTAGGACGACGGTTCCAAGGACTTACCCACTCCGTAGCAATCGGCGGCGGAATTGAGGATCACTTTGTACTCCCCGTCCTCGGGTACGCCCAACAGATACCCCTCGCGGTACATGGGCGAAAAGTTCATCAAAGCGACTATCTTGTCCCCGCCCTTGGCTTTGCGGCACCACGCGAGCAAGTTCCAGTTGTTTTCGTTGACCGCCAGCCATTCAAACCCGTCCCAAGAGCAATCCTGCTCCCACAAAGCGGGCTCCTCGAGGTAGACGCGGTTGAGGTCGGACACAAACTTTTGCAAGCCCTTGTGGGCGGGATAGTCCAGCAAAAACCAGTCCAAGCCCTTGTTTTCATTCCACTCGCTGAATTGCCCGATCTCGGCGCCCATAAAGATCAATTTTTTGCCGGGGTGCGCCATCATGTAACCCAAGTAGGTCATCAAGCCCCCGAACTTGTCCTCGTAATAGCCGGGTTGCTTGTTGATCAAGCTCCCCTTGCCGTGCACCACTTCGTCGTGGGACAGCGCCAGTATATAATGTTCGGCAAAAGCGTACATCATGCCGAAGGTCATGTTGCCGTGCATATCCTTGCGCCACAAGGGATCCGCCGATACGTAGCGCAAAGTGTCGTTCATCCACCCCATGTTCCACTTGAAGTCGAAGCCCAAGCCCCCTTCTTCCACGGGTTTGGTGATGGCGGGGAAAGAGGTGGATTCCTCGGCGATCATCATCGCGCCCTCGCCCAAGTCTCGGACCGCGCGGTTGAGGTCTTGCAAAAAGCTTTTGGCTTCCAAGTTGATATTACCCCCTTCCACGTTGGGGATCCACTCGCCGGGACGTCTGCCGTAGTCGAGGTAGAGCATACTGCTGACCGCGTCCATGCGGATGCCGTCGAAGTGATATTCCTTGATCCAAAACAGAGCGGACGAAATGAGGAAAGAACGCACCTCGTTGCGGCCGAAATCGTACACCAAGGTGCCCCACTCGGGATGCTCCCCTTTGCGGGGGTCGGCGTACTCGTACAAGGGCCCGCCGTCAAAGCGGCGCAAGCCAAACTGATCTTTGGGGAAATGGGCGGTCACCAAGTCCACCAACACCCCGATACCCGCTTCGTGGCACTTGTTGACCAAGTACATCAACCCCATGGGGTCGCCGTAACGGGAAGTGGGGGCGAACATACCCGTGCATTGATACCCCCAACTGCCCAAAAACGGGTACTCGGTCACGGGCATCAATTCCACGTGGGTGTAGTGCATCGACTTGATATAGGGCACCAATTCATCCGCCGTCTTGCGGTAGTCGAAGGACTGCCCGTCGGGATACATCTTCCAACTGCCCACGTGCATCTCGTACACGTTGAGGGGCTTGTTGTAGATGTCCCCGACTCTACGGGTCTTGATCCACTCCCCGTCCGTCCAATCGAAGCGCAGGTTGATCAACTTGCTGGCGTTGGCGGGAGGGGTCTCGGTGTGCAAAGCGTAGGGGTCGGACTTTTCCACGATATTGCCGTCCCAGCCTTCCACGCTATAGCGATAGTTATTCCACTCGCAAGCCTCTTTGACAAAGGCTTCCCACACCCCGCTCGAGATCTTGTGCATAGGATTGCGGGAGCGGTCCCATCCGTTGAAGTCGCCGATCACGGCGACGCTCCTTGCGGCGGGCGCCCACACGCGGAACATCCAACCCGTCACGCCGTCGATCGTCTCGACGTGCGGACTCATCAATTTATACGCCTGATAATTGGTCCCTTGGTGGAACAAATACAGCGGCATATCGGTATTGGACATAATTCTCTCCTTTACGCACGATTTGAGGTCATATTTCCTCTTGTACATTCTACCACAAACGCACCTTCCTTTTCAAGACCAAAAGGAAGTTTATTTTATAAATCCGCACTTTGTGTAAAGGGAGAAAACAGAAAAGAAGAAATCCTCGCTTCGCTCGGGGTAAATCTGCGCTGTGCGCAGGGTAAATCCGCCCGTGCGGGGGAAATCCGCACCGTGTGCGGGAAATGGTGATAAATCAATAAGGTTTTGACCAATAAAACCCGATAAGGGAAAATGGAGATGAGGAAGTCCTCGCTTCGCTCGGGGTAAATCTGCGCTGTACGCAGGGTAAATCCGCCGGTGCGGGAGAAATCCGCACCATGTGCGAGAATTGGTGATCTATTTATAAGATTTTAGCCAACAAAAAAAGCCCCGCAAGGGGCTGATCACTCTTTCCAACCGTTCTTTTTGGACGTATTGATCGCGCTAACAAGTACACGTCTTAGCGCACCGCACTGATGCAACGGCTCTTTAACGTCACTCTCTCCTACGATGCTTGCTCTTTCCACCAACTCCAACCAATATTCCGTTTCGTAGCATTCTTTGAGCGCAATTTGCAATTTTGCAACGAAATCGGCTCGGCTGTGCGCATATTTTGCTTCGCGTATATTGGCACCGATAGAAGTTGCCGATCGTTCGAGCTGATTGGCGATAGAGCGATGCCCCGGGATACTTTCGCAAAACCCGATAATCCAAACGGCAAAATCCATTGACATATTCAGCATATCGCTTTGTGCCATTGTCGTCTCCTTTCGTTGTAACCGCTTCCCGAACGCAGTGAGGATTTAACCCATCGGCGGTGGATTTAACCCGGCGAAGACGGATTTAACCCACCGGCGGTGGATTTACCCGATCTTAGTTGGAATCCGCCGCTCGCGAGGGGTTGAGACGAGATTTCGGGGCGGCGAGCACACCCAAGTGATTGACTTGAAACGCCATTTTGTTGAGTTCTATCCCCGAGCGGACTCTTGCCATATAGTCGTCGAACATCTTGATCGCCAAGGTCTCCAACTTGCCGAGCAGCGCCTCCAGCGACAAGTTGCTCGTCCACTCGCCGCCGCGCACGGTCTTCCAGGTGCGACACTCGCGGTTGGTGTAGTCCAACTCTTCCATTTTGACCCCCCTATCCTCTCCCCACTTGGGCTCGGACAGGCACTTGTCGACCTCTTTGGCGGGAAGAATATGCCCCACCGCGCGGCAGACGGCGCGCTCGTAGAGTTTGCCGATATCTTCCACCACGTCCTTGCGGGCGCGGAAAGCGCGCAATTCCTCTTTTTTGCCGTCCAAATGGGCTTGGGATATGTAGTAGTCGACCGAGGCGCGTATATCCTCGTAAGGGACGATCTCCTTGTCGTCGTCGAAATAATGAGGCACCCCCGTTTCGGCAAAATAGTACAGATAGGGATTGATACGGCTGTCCAGCAAATAGTGGGTCAGCATACCCAACATATACGCCAACTGACACTTACTGCCGCTCTCATAAATATAGGCGGCGGTCTGCTCGAACAGTTCGTACGCGTCGATGACGTCGATCTCGGCGGCGGTCCGTCCCAAAGGCGCCAACACGTCCGCTCCCATCGCGCCCAACAGATAGGCGTCGTGGTACAATTTGACCACGGCGGCGGGCGCATACGGCAGGCTATCTCTCAATTTTTCGGCAAAATACAAATAGGTGTAATAGGTCATAGTTTTTCTCTCATACTGCGGAAGACGGGCAGTTTGTCAAGGTTGACCACCCTGTCCTTGATCCCGTATCGTTCGATCAAATCCAACACCGCTTGCGCTTCCCCCACGTCCCGGGCGCGGTGAGCGTCCGTTCCCACGATGAGGTCGCAACCGCTGTCCAGCAACCCCTCCCAATCGGGCAAAAGGGCGGACACGTGCTTGACGTTGAGTTCCACCAAGGTGCCCGCGTCGCGGCACGCTCTCCCCACTTCGGCAAGGTCGACGATCATGCGGTGACCCAAATGCACGACCACGTCCACGGGGTATCGCTCGATACAGCGGATCACCGAGGCGGTGTTGCGGCGGATCACTTCGGGCTGGCGCTTGGCGTAAGTAAGGCATGGCAGATACCACCCGAACCACTCCCCCACGGTCTTGGGGCGACTGAATTGGTGAAAGCCCACCAAATGCAACTCGAACAGATCCCAATCTTTGGGGTCCACGTCCAGGTCGCCCCCCGAGGACACGAGGTCGTGTTCGTTGCCGAAGTAGACTTTGAGCCCGCTTTGCGCCCTAAGACACTCGATCTCCTCCCGCTCTTTGCGGGCTTTGGCAAGACTGTACGAGGGGTTGGAGGGTCCGTGTTCGGTGATGGCGATCTCTTTTAGCCCCTTGGCGGCAGCCGCCGCCAAAATGGTCGACAAATCGTCCTTGCCGTCCGAATAGGTGCTATGTACGTGATAATCGCCCCACAGTGTCATATCGTTAGTATATAACAAAACGGCGGCAAATGCAAGTTGCCGCCGCCTTTTGCAAACGATTTGTGCGTTTCGCCTTTTGGGGCATCGATCTTTGCCGCTAAGGGGCGATCCGTACTTAGACAAAAACCCCCGTCGACGGGGGCATTTTGTCATACGACCGCGTAATACACGCCGAGGATGATCAAAGACACGACGATGAACACCCCGCCCACGATGGCAATGGGGATCCAAATCGTCGACTTGCGCTTTTCCCCTTTGCGCTCGCGGTACTCGGCAAAGGTCTCCTTTTTGTGCCAATCCTTTTTGGCGCCCGTCCAACGCATGTTGATCATGTTGGACACGCCGTAACCGATGCCGTCAAAGGTCCCTTTGGTACCCGCCCACACAAGGAGCGAGATGGCGAAGATCATCCCCCCCGCGATGCCGAATCCATCGGTAAGGTGCCGAAGCACTTCTTCTTGGGTGGCGCCGTCTGCAAAGATGCCGCGCGAGCCGATGATGGCAAACATGACCCCCGTCGCCACGACGAACGCCACGGCGGCGGTAATCAGATTTTGCTTCCATCTCTCCATCAGCCGTTGATCTCCTGTTGATACTTGGCAAACTCGGCGTCGTTGCAGCTGACCCAGTGCCCCGGAGCCACCTCGCGGAAGGAGGGTTTGTCCACCGAATAGTCGTGATCGACCAAGGGACGATAGACCAATCTCTTACGCTTCTTTTCGTACACGGGATCGGGCAAAGGAATTGCCGACAACAGCGAACGGGTGTAAGGATGGCAAGGATGGGCGAACAATTCGTCCGAAGTCGCCAACTCCACCATGTTGCCGAAGTACATGACCGCGATACGATCGGAGAAGTATTTGACGACGGACAGATCGTGCGCGATAAACAGCACGGTCAAGCCCATCTCTTCCCGCAGATCGTTGAGCAGGTTGATGACTTGCGCTTGGATACTCACGTCCAGAGCGGACACGGGCTCGTCGGCGATGATGATCTCGGGATTCATGATCATAGCGCGCGCCACGCCGATACGTTGACGCTGACCGCCCGAAAACTCGTGGGGATAACGGTTGGCGTGCTCGCGCACCAAACCCACCTTCTCCAACACTTCGTACACCTTGTTGTTGATGAGTTCCTTGTCCCTCACCCCGCGGATACGCAAACCCTCGGCGATGATCTCGCGGACGGTCATACGGGGGTCCAAACTCGCGATGGGGTCTTGGAACACCATTTGGATCTTGGTCACCAGTCGGCTCTTGTGAGCGTACAGCAAGTCCTTCAAGTATTGCAAACGCAACTTGGAAGCGGCTTTTTTGTCCCCTTCCACCTCGGCGAATTTGGACTTGTACGCCTCTTTGACCTCGGCGACTTGCTCTTTGGCGTAGTCGCGGTCGCAGCGCTTTTGGTCGTGACGAGCGGCTTTGATCAAGGGACGTTGTTCCTTTTTGACCGCCATGTAGTGGGCGAACGCCTCCCCGAATTTGGGTTTTTCGGCGCCGTCTTTGGAGGGTTTGAGGGCAGCGAAACACGCTTTGCGCGCCTCGGCGATCTTGCTCTTGTACTCCAAAGTACCCGCGACGATACGGCGACCCTTAAAGTAGACGTTGCCGCCCGTGGCGTCGTACAACTTGATGATGGTACGGCCCGTGGTGGTCTTACCGCAGCCCGACTCGCCCACGAGACCGAACACCTCGCCGCGTTTGACGTCAAACGAAACGTCGTTGACGGCTTTGAGGTAGTTGGTGCCCATGCGGAAGTATTGGCTCAGGTGCTCCACTTTGAGCAGCACGTCGGCGTTGTCCAAAGACTTACGCCCGCCCGATTTCGGCTCTTGTTCTGCCTGCAACACTTCCTTGACGGCGGGATCCTCTTCGACGGCTTGCTCGATCGCCGCTTCCTCTTGGGGGGCGGCAGACTCGGCTTGCTCGACGCCTTCGACGATCTCCTCGTTGGCAATGTTTTTGTCCAACAAAGTATCCTCGTTGAGGTTGACGTTTTCGGGTTGATCGAGGATAGGATCGTTATATTTTTCGTTACTCATTGTCCTGTCCTCCTTCGTCGTTTTGCATTTGCGCGTTGACTTTTCTCATACGCTCGATACGGTCGGTCACAGCCTTGGGCGGCTCCACTTTGGGCGCGTCGGGATGCAACAACCAAG
The DNA here is from genome assembly GCA_902797685.1 of uncultured Eubacteriales bacterium. GTDB lineage: Bacteria > Bacillota > Clostridia > Christensenellales > CAG-1252 > RUG14300. The sequence continues at coordinate 15,181 of CADBTQ010000088.1, forward strand.
TTGCCGCTTGGTGCGTGTCGCTGATGGTAAACATGGGGGGTTGCTCCTCGAAGTCGATCTTCATGGCGTACTTGTTACGCGCGGCAAAGGCGTCGCCTTTGGGCGGGTAGATCATATTGGGAGGAGTGCCCGGGATGGCGTCCAACTTGTCGTTGGTGTCAAGATCGGGCATACTGCTCAGTAGCGCCCAAGTATAGGGGTGGGCGGGATTGTAGAAGATGTCCTCCGAAGTACCCATTTCCACGATCTTGCCCGCGTACATGACCGCCACGCGGTCCGCCATATTGGCGACCACGCCCAAGTCGTGGGTGATGAAGATGATACTGAGGTTGCGCTCGGCTTTGATCTTGTTGATCAACTCCAAGATCTGCGATTGGATAGTCACGTCCAAAGCGGTCGTAGGCTCGTCGCAGATGAGGATGTCGGGGTTGGCAGCCAAGGCGATCGCGATCACGATACGTTGGCGCATACCGCCCGAAAACTCAAACGGATATTGACGATAACGACGACGAGGCTCGGGGATACCCACCTCTTCCATCAAACTCAAAGCGCGCTCTTTCGCCATGCCGGGAGTGACGTGATACGCCACCTGTTGGGCTTTGCTCTTGAGGTAGTCGATCATGGCGATCGCCTCGGCTTGCAGATCGAACTCGTCATTCGCCAGCTGTGCGTTGTAGTGACGCTCCAAACTGTTGAGAATGTGCACGATGTTGTGACGAGCCACGTCCAGATCCACGATCTTGGCGGGGATGACCTTGTAGTCGGGGGTCTTGCCGCGAGCGATGATCTTGTTGTATTTGACCATCTCTTTGTCGTAACGTTTCTGCTCCTTGGCGTTGTTGGGGATCGCCGCAAAGTAGCTGCGGATGGCTCTCAACAAACTGGAACGGAAGGTGTACGCCTTGGAGTCCTTGACGAGTTGCAGAGGATCGATACTCGACTCCACCACTTGGGACAACGCTTTGGCTTTGGCGATATACGCCTTTTTGTCGGGCTCGCCCTCTTCAAACAAGGGACGCGCCTCTTTGATGGCGTCCAACACCGCCTTCTTGCACTCGATGCTATGATTGCGGCTGTTGGAGATACCCTCCTTGGCGCGCTCGATAAAGTCGAGCATAAAGTGGTTGTCGAGGTAGGAGTGCAGGATGGCGTTGAGTTCGGGCACTTGCATATTGGCGATCTGCTCGCCCGAGAGGAAGTCCTCGTCCTGCTCGTTGCCGAACACTTGGCAGTACGCCCAAGCGAAGTAGTTGGGCATCTCGGCGTCCACCGCCTTTTTGAGAATATCAACGACTTCCTTAAGCGGCTCCATCGCGGGCGCAAAGTCCTTGGACTTGAGCCCTTGGCGCAACAATTCGATCACGTTGTCCATCTTGCCGACGATCTCGGGGGGACAAACGTAGGGATGCACCGAACGGCGAGCGTTGAGTTTGAGCAACCGCAAACTGTTCTCAAAGCCTTGATGCACGCCTTTGCTCAGCAAAAACAAGGCGTCCGCGGCGTTGCCGTGCGCGACCACAGCGGCTTGATAAGCGCGTTGATAAGCGCCCTCCAACTTGAGGTGGTGGATCTCAAACTTGTTGAAGTCCTTGCACTTTTGCGCGTTGAGCGCACATTCCTCGGCGGATTTGCCCTCGTTCATGGCGGAGAGCAAGTTTTTCATCATGCCGTTGAACTCACGGCGACCCTCGCGTCTTGCGGCGCGATTTTTGAGGATCATCGCCTCGGTCAACTGGGTACCGATACGCACGATGGGGTTGAGCGCCGACAGAGGATCCTGGAAGATCATGGCGATCTTGTCCCCACGGAGGCGATGGAACTCGTCTTCGGATATTTGCAACAAATCCTTGCCTTCGTACAGGATCTCGCCCTGCTCGATGATGGCGTTGCCCGCCGAGATACCGATGATGGCTTTGTTGGTGACCGACTTGCCGCTGCCCGACTCGCCCACGATCGCCAAGGTCTCGCCCTTGTACAGATCGAAGGAGATGTCGCGCACCGCCTGCACTTTGCCGGCGTCGGTGCGGAAGGATATGGTCAGGTGTTTTACTTCGAGTTTCTTTTCCATAGTTTATTCCTCCGTACCGCGCAAAGACGGGTTGAATGCGTCTCTTAGACCGTTACCGAACAAGTTAAACGAAATCATCAATAGCGACAAGATCAATGCCGGGAAGAAGATGATGTGCGGGAACTTGTTGATGCCTGCCGCTTGACCGTTGTTGAGCATGGTACCCAACGAAGTGGTGTTGGTGCCGTTGAAGTTGACGATGCCGAGGTAAGCCAGCGAGGTCTCCGAGAAGATGACGCCCGGAATGACCAACACCGAACTGGTGATCAAGGTGCCCAACGCGTTGGGGAAGATGTGCTTGAACATCAACCTGAAGTCGTTGGCTCCCAACGTCCTTGCGGCAAGGATATACTCTTGACCCTTAAACCGATAGAACTGCATACGCGTGCTATACGCGGTACCGATCCAACCGGTGACCACAAAGGCAAACAGCAAACCTCCCAACACGGATACCCTACCCGTATCCACCAAATGGAACTTAAACAGGGTGACCAAGATGATGAACGGGATACCCGCAAGGATATCGGTGATACGCTCCATCACCATATCGACCGCGCCGCCGTAATAGCCCTCGATAGCACCGTAGATCGCGCCGATCACCAAGTTGATCAAGGACACTGCCACGGCGAGGATCAAGGACAAACGACAGCCGTGCGCCAAACGCACGAGGATGTCGTAACCTTGGCTATCCGCACCCAACACAAACACGGGCTCGTGATCGTTGAGGTATTGATAGTAGTTGTAATACAACACGCGGATGCGGTAGTTTTTGAATACGCCGCCCTCACCCGAGGTAGTGATGTCCGCCATTTTGATTTGGTCCGCCACAGGGGCTTGGATACCCGCGATCACGCGGTTCTGACCATTGACGAAATAGGCGCCGCCGCTGGGTTGCTGGGTCAATTCGTTGCCCTCTGCGTCAAAATACTCCTTGTTGAGAGCATCGTAAGTGTAGACGACGCTACCCCCGCGCGAATAGCGAATGATCGCTAATCTGGCGCCGGTCGAGCCGGCGGGTACCACGTTACCCGAGTTGTTGACAAAAATGCGTTCTTCGGTCAGCAAGTTGCCGTCCGCGTCGTGATATTGCACACCGCTGGTCAACAATCCGCCGATAAGCACGCCGCTTTCGGACACGAAGTAGCGGTTTTGTCCACGGCTGAGGACGTTCAATTTGTTGCCGCTAGCGTCATAATAACTGCGGTTGCGGAAGGAGTACACAGTACTACCGCCCAAAGAATAAGTGGTCGTACCGTTTTGGGTGGCGACGTCAAAGACGTTGCCGTCGGCGTCCTTGTAGAGGGTCTCAAAGGTCAAGGCCTTCCAACCGCCGTCCGTTTGCTTAAAGAAACAATTGCCCGCGTCGTTGAGTACGACCAAGGGATTGCCGCTGCCATCCTCGTACGAAGAAGTGGCGGCGATGTAACGGTACTCGACCGAGCCGTCTTCCAATTGGTACAAGATGTCGTCCCCATTCCTAACGGTGATGATTTTACGACCGTCTTGGTCGCCCAATTTGGAGATAAAACCCACAAAGCGGCGGGAAGCGTCCCCAAAATAAGTCGCGCCAAGCCCCGCATAAGGACTAATCTCGGCGCCGTCCGCACCGTAGTAGCGTTTGGTCGAAGGAACATACTTGTACACAACATCGCCCACCCCGTCAAGGTACAGCACGTCGGTGCCGTCCATTTGCACAGTCAACGGGTTGCCGTCTTGGTCATAAGCGCTTCTCGACGAAAAGATCAACCCGATCAGCCTGCCGTCGGCGTCGCCGAAGAAGACGTTGCCGTTGGCTTGCGCTACGCGGAGAGGATTGCCGAGCGCGTCCGAGTACACTTCGCTTTGAGCGTTGTAACTATAGACCAGCTGGTTGGCGGCGTCAAAATACTCCACGTTGCCGTTCTCCTCCGTCACGGCGGTCAAAGGATTACCTTCGGCGTTGAAGTAAGTCGCCGACGAAATAATCGCGCCCGCAAGGGTGTTGTCGGCATTGCGGAAGATAGCGGTCGCCCCCTCCAACGTGTTGAGACGGTTGCCTTCGCCGTCAAAATAGGTGATCACATCGCCCGTCCTGACGCTACGGAACACCAAATTGCCTTGTACGTCCCTAAACTCGGTTGCGCCTGCCACGTTGGAAAAACTCAACGCGGTGCCGTCGATACCGTAGTAATAGGGATCGTCTTTGGCGTCACGGGCGTAGTCTTTGGCGTACAAAGCCCACAGACCCTTTTGCTTCACCTCTTCCAAAGTCATCTCGTGATATCCCGCCTTGAGATTGGTGGGATCGTTGGGATACAAGGGAGTTAGGTTTTTGGTCATGGCGTACCAGTAGTTGCCCTCGTTGGCGTCGTTGCGGTTGCTCTCGGGGAATACCACGGGATCGCTCGTATCCACGATGGGATAAATCACCTGTTTGCCGGTACGAGTTTGCCATGCCAAAATGCTGTCGTATTGTTCTTTGGACAGACCGTTGACGTAGACAAAACCCACCTTGTAGTACGAATCAATGTGCAAATTGCGGAAGGTGCTGGTCTTGCTCTCGCTTCCCACCAGAGAGGAAGTCTCAAAGGTCTTGTTGATCTTGGCGACGGGGTTGTATTGATAGTTGGTCGCCTCGTCCCAAGTCACCTTATTGGTGCCGTCTTTGTCCAACGCCGCAAACGCGATGGCTTGCAACGCAATATAACCCGAATCGTTAAGATCCTGATTGTATCCGCCATCCCATAAGCCTTTTGCCGAAGGCGAGACCTTAGGCCGCACTTGCTTGTAATAGCCGTCCGCCTGGTTGATTTTGTACGGAGTACACCAGGGCGCGATGATGGCAAACAACGCGATCAAAGCGATGATCACGGTCGCCGCCACGGACGCTTTGTTTTTCTTGAAGCGATTCCAGGCGTCACGGAGATAGCCCACGGGCTTGGTGTCCAATTTGACGTCGGTCAACACCCGGTCGTTGTTGACGAACGTAAAGGCCTCTTTATCGAATTTTTTCATGTTTTTATCGCTCATTTTTTCGACCCCATTCTGACGCGCGGATCCAGGAATCCGTAGGACAAGTCGATCACGATGTTGGCAGCCAAACCGATGAAGGTATAGAACGCCGTCACGTAAATAAACAAGTCAAAGTCACGCAAAGTGATAGAGGTGATATACAATCTGCCGACGCCGGGAACGGCAAAAATCGCCTCGATAATAAACGAACCGCTAAGGATACCCACAAAACTACTGATGATGCCGGGAAGGATAGGCACCATGGCGTTTTTGAGCGCGTGTCTCCATATCGATTGCGCGCGAGTAAGTCCCTTGGTACGAGCCAAAAGCATGTAGTCGCTGGTCAGCGCCTCGGTCAACTCGGCACGAGTGCTACGAGTTAGTCCCGCGATCGTACCGAAGGACAAACTCAACACGGGCAGGATAAGAGACTTAAACATCGTCCAGCTAAACCAACTGTTGCCGGCGTCGTTGAGCGACGCGCAAATAGCGGGCAGCCAGTTGAGTTTGAACGCAAGGATATACTGCACCAAAAACGCATATACAAAACTCGGCACCGAAATGAACAGCATGACGCCGGTGGAGATCACGTGGTCTTGCCATTTGTTCTTTTTGAGCGCGGCAAAAATACCGAATATGATACCCAAAGGCACCGAGATAATGAGCGAATATACGTTGATCAGGATGGTCGGCGTGATACGGTCCGCCACCACATCGGTCACAGGCGCCCATTGGTCGACGCGAGTCGACACGCCCCAGTTCCACTTGGTAAAGATGTTTTTGATGAGGATACCAAGTTGCTCCCACACGGGTTTGTAATAACCCAAAGCCTCATAGCGTTGCCGTATGGTTTCGGCGGCAGTACCTGTGGCTTCGATGGGAATGGGAAGGGCTTTGATCAGCAGAAAACACAGCACCATGATGACCGCAAACACGAACAGCATGAGCAGGATACGCTGAAAGATATACTTAATCATTGACATATTGTGTCACTTCCGCAAACGGCACACACTTCGACCGTTTGGAATTTCCCCTTTTCAGATTTCCCTATATGATGTAATAATGGTTTGGCTACCAATTAGATAGCACCTCGCTAGGCGGGGTGCTATCCGTTTGGTTACCTAATTGTACTTAGTCGTACAACTATTAGATTAGTAGTTCAACGTACCGCCTTGTGCTTTGACATAAGCGTCCCAGTCAGCGTCATCATAGTTGTAGGTCATCAAGCGGATGCCGCCGTAACCGTACATGATGTTGTAGTTGAGGGTCGCGTAGTGGATCTTTTGCGAGAACAGCGAGCAGGAAGTCTCGGCGGACCAAGGAATACATTGATAGCTCTCCAACACGGCTTTCTCGAGTTTGCTCAAGATGTACAGTTGCACCTCGGGATTGTCGAAGTTGGGCACGGAGTAACTACCGTCGTCCTCAACGATACCACCGTTGATGGCGTTGGACCAGTTCTCCAAAGACAGGGTGAGTTCTTGCTCGCCGGTGCCATCGAAGTCGTAGGTCAGGGTGAGGGTCTCGGTGGAGGGGTTCCAACCGCAGGACTCGTGGATCTTGTTGAGACCGCCCATGTAGGTGGGGTTGGTGTAAACGCGGATCGTGGAGAAGGGATAGAAGGCAGCGCCGCCCCATGCGCCACGGATCATTTCGATCTTACCGGCAGCCACGTCGTCGTAACGAGTGCTGGAACCGCATTGGAACACGAAGGAGATCTTGCCTTCCAAAGCCGTACCTTGGGTGGCAGCCGCAACGAATTCGTTGAGCAAACGTTCTTGAGCGGAATCGTCCTCGGTGAGTTCTTGAGCGGCGGAGCACATACAGTGGATCACGATAGCTTGACCATCGGTGTAGTCGCCCGCGGCTTTGGCAGCTTCGTAAGCTTGGGTAAACAAAGCTTTCGCTTGAGCGAGATCCAAGCCGGTGATGGAATCATAGGCTTCTTTGAGGGTGGGATATGCGGTACCGGTGCCCCACTCGACGTTGTACAGATCGCAGATGGCTTGCATAGCCACGTCGCTGTTGCGGTAGATGGACTCGGTGTTGTGCTCGATGTCGTAGTAGTACAAGGAGTTGAACAAGGAGTAAGCGGGTTTGTAACCACCGGTCGCTTGCGCGGCGAGCTTAGCACGGTCGATCGAGAAAGACAAAGCCTTACGGAAGTCCTTGTAGGACAAGATCTTCAGGTTGGTAGCTTCGGCGGAAGTGCCGTTATATTGGTTTTCCAAAGCAGCCAATTTGGATTTTTCGGTGGCGAACACAAAACGGAAGGTGTAAGTTTCGTCGGTCTTGAGCAAGTTAGCACTGGTACGATATTGCGCCAATTGGGTGCTGTTGAGGCCCAAGCTATCCAATTTACCCGCCAAGAACAAGTTTTCGACGGTAGCCTCGTTGGAGAGGATATCGATGACGATGTTGGTGGTTTGGTATTGACCCTTATGTTTGCCATCGGTCCAGCCGAACCAGTTGGGGTTCCTGTCAAAGGTCAACTGTCTGTCCTTTTGGAAGGTAGCGAGTTTGTAGGGACCGTAGCTCATATAGCTGTCCACGCTGGTACCATAGGTGGTGGTGAACAGGTCGCCGGCTTGCGATTTGAGGGAGTCGTACAAAGGAGCGTAGACGATCCAGTTGCTGGTCATGCCGGTGTAGAAGTAGAATTGAGAGGTAGCTTTTTCGAGGATGTAGTCGATGGTGTAATCGTCGACTTTCTTGAGACCCACGTTATCCCATTCGTAGTCGTCGCCGTACCCGGTCAAGTAGAACAACCACTCTTTGTAAGCTTCGGGATTGTCATCGCCGAAGTTTTGGCTGATGGTCAACAAGTCGGCAATCACTTCGTCTTTGTTTTCGTCGGTAATGGCGATCACACCGTAGGGGTTTTCCAACTCGGCATATTTCTTGAACAAGTCTACGCCGTCTTCATTTTTGAAGTTGGCTTTATAAGAAGCGTTATAGTCGTAGATAAAAGAAGCAGAAGCGCCAAAGAAGGGGATATCTTTGCTCCAGCTGAAGACCAAGGTCTTGCCATCCAAGGGCAGATAACCGGTTACTTTTTCGCCTTCGATTTGGGCGATTGGAGCATAGATAGGAGCACCCGCGTTGAAGTAAGGCTTGGCGTTCTTGATCGCGGTATCACCGTTGTAGTAGGTGTTGGCGCGATAGTTTTGCATCTTGGGATCGAGCAAACGCTTCATGGACTCGACGTAGGTATCGGCGTTGATCGCTTCACCGTTGGCCCATTTGGCAAGTTGGTTCAATTTGATGCGGTAGACTTGACCTTCGGTCACGCCCTCGGGAACGATGGCTTTGCCGCCCAATTCTTGACCGACATACTCGCTGGTCACGTCGGTGATCTCTTCCGCCATTTCGAGCACCCACTCGAAGTTGACGCCGTCATCGGCGATGGTCACGTCAACCAAGGGAGCCTCGGCATAGCCGGAAATCACGTTGTCGGCGTTGGTTTCCCAAGTGTGGGGGTTGAAGTTGGTCGGCGCAGCGCCCATGTAGTCATGCAAGGTGTAGACCCTGGGAGCGTGCACGTTGACCGTAAAGGTACCGGTTTGGTCCTCGTAAGTAACGGTCACGGTTTGAGCACCCTCTTGGTTGGGGTTGAACCCGCTGACGGTGAATTGGCTAGCGTCGATGGCCACTTCTTTGCCATCCGACATAGTTGCTTTGACGACCAGTTTGGACATGTCAATCGCCTCGCCGTATTCCACTTCGCCTCCGCTATAAGAAACGTTGATAGAAGACAAGGTAGCTGGAGTGTCGTTCTTCTTACAACCGACAAACGCAGTAGACATGACAGCCAAAACTAAGACGACAACGAAAAGCATAGTCAATAGTTTTTTCTTCATATATATACCTCCTAAAAATTTCCCATTGACTGGGGGTACTTCCCCCATTGGATGCTTTTATTATACGAAATTGAAAAAACGCAAGTAAAACAAATCAACCCCCTGCCGACAACTTTTTTATTAAGATTTGTTAATAATTCGCTTTTTTATACGAATATACAGTATAATGCTACCCATTTATTGGTAATTATACCAAGATATAGTATCTACGACAACGTAAGGATTATGCGCAAAGCCGCCCGAGCATAGTGATATTTGCTCGCTATGCTCGCAAGTGATATTCTGCCCAAAGGCAGAGTGATATTCCGCCTGATGGCGGAGTGATATTCGCTCCGC
>CADBTQ010000089.1 GCA_902797685.1 uncultured Eubacteriales bacterium
GCAAAAAAGCCATAGATTGACTGACAGCGAAAATAGTGTCACTATGACCGAAAAAGCATGGCATTTCATCTACTAGCAAATAGTAGCAAACGCAACAAGCAAATAGGGGGTACAAACAAAATGTTCGTCGAAAAAGGAAAAAACCAATAAGGCATAAAAAAGGAGGGGACGTGCCCCTCCTAAAGAGTTGATTTTACGCAACGTACTCACGCTTTTGCATGATGGTGCGTACTCGTTTGCCGTCACGCTTTCTGCGATCTGCAAACAGTTTGTTGTAGTAATTGTCACGCTTGGTAGTACGAGTATAGAACACGTCGCGACTTACCACCATCGGCGTATCGTCATCATACATAATCTCGATGTATTGGCAGACGATATAGTGCTTGGTGCGATATATATTGTTCGGCGCATCGTTATCGTAGTCCAATTCGCTCAAATCCACACTGACCATAAGCATACCTCCTTCATTCGTAGTCATCGCTGTGTTCTGATAAGTATGCCACAAGTTGCTGACACAACTTGGATATGCAACTTACCGATACATAGCACCGATCCGCGACCTGCTCTTGACTTTGCTCGGTCAAATAATATTCAAAATAGATATGTAGTAATTTCATCGGCGCGTCAAGCATTAGCCGATTATAGTAAGTAGATAGATTTTCCAACTTTGCACTTTTTACTTCGTCTTTTCGCGCATCAAATACATCTCGATAAGTGTGATAGTACTTCAGTTCCATCAACTCGTCTCTAACTTGCTGCTTTGTCTTTTTCAACAGTGTTCGCCTCCTTCTTCATGGATTTGTGTAACCCTTTTGCGTTGTAAAAATGCTGGATAGTACATCTTGGTGGGGCGAACACCTAACAACTACAGAGGGTATATTGACTTTGCATTGTGATTATACTCCTATTATCTACCTGTGTCAAGGATATATAACAACTTATCGTTGTATTATTCGTACACCTATTTATCCATTAACGCACGTATGTACAACTCGAAACAAATGACTGCCAGCGCTTCTTTTTGTTCGGGCGTTGCTTTATCCCAATCGGGCATTCCAACAATAATGATTGCATTGTCCATATCGTTCACCTCCTTGCCTTTGATACTTAAATTGTAGGACTTGGAGGTGCAGAAAAACCATAGATTGACTAACACGACATTGTCACAGAAAAGATACTGATTGTCATTGACTAGTAAACACTGTCATTTTCAAGCACATTGATTAAATTCTACCTGTGTCTTTGCCACTTTACCACAGTCCGCCCCGCGTCGCAATGGGGGTAGATTCTTTCTCTTTGGCGAAACAATCTACTGTCCCTGTATCCTTGCTTGCGGTTCGGCCGGCGGTGCAGTGTCCGTGCCACTTGGCAGAATCATATTTGAAAGGAGATAGTAGATGATTTACCAATATGAAATAACAAATGCTTCTATTTACTTGCAACTGACATTACCCTGTCAGTCCGACACTTTAGGTGCACAATCGATCTATGGTAAAACCCCACTTCGAGGGGATAGCATAGGAGTATAAAAACAAACTCACAAGGAGGAATTGAATATGAGAGCAGCAGTCATCTATGCTAGATATAGCACAGACACACAAACAGAACAATCTATTGAAGGACAAATCCGCGTTTGCAAATCTTACGCAGAAGCCCACGATATGCTGGTTGTACAAGAATACGTCGATAGAGCCATGACCGGCACCAATGATGCCCGTCCCGCGTTTCAGCAAATGCTACGCGATAGTGCCGAACACAAGTGGGAGGTGATACTCGTCTATAAGTTGGATCGCTTCTCGCGCAACAAGTATGAGTCCACCGTGCACAAAAAGGCGTTGAAGGACAACGGGGTTTCCGTCGTATCCGCGATGGAGAACATACCCGACACACCCGAGGGCGTAATCTTAGAGTCCTTGCTCGAAGGTATGAACCAATACTATTCGATGGAATTATCCCAAAAGGTAAAGCGCGGGCTACACGAGAGTTATCTCAAAGGCAACTATACAGGCGGTCCCGTCGCATACGGCTACCGTTTGGAAAACAAGAAGTTGTACATCGTAGAAGAAGAGGCAAGCATTGTGCGCGAGATCTTTCACAAATACGCACAAGGATATACCGTGCCTGACATCTTACTATCGCTCAACCAACGTGGCTTGCGTTACAAGCGAGACCAGAAGTTTATGCCGAAAGACCTTTACCGATTCCTTTTCCTTGAAAAGTATCGGGGCGTCGTTGTACACGAAGGCGTTGTCTACGACAATATATATCCTCAAATCATAAGCGACGATCTTTGGGAGAGAGTACAACAAAGGCACAAAGACGACACCTTGAATGTTGGCGTACGCACCAGCAGCGACTACCTGTTGTCGGGCAAACTCTATTGTACCAAGTGCCACAAAACGATGATAGGCGTGTCGGGCTACGGCAAGTTGCGCAAACGCTACTACTATTATCGGTGCAACCGCAATCGCCATAAGGGGTGGCTGTGTGAAATGTCGCCCATAAACCGCGACCGGCTTCACGACGTTGTATTCAATACGACCTGTCGCTTGGTCGCCGATAACAATATGATTGTCGAGCTTGCCAACCTTATAATGAGAGAACATGAAAAGGCGGTGCAAAACAATTACACGTTGCAAGCACTACAAAACCGCTATGAGATGACAACAAGGGCAATCTCAAACTTGATGAAAGCCATAGAGGAAGGAATGGTAACCGACCAAACGAAAACGCGCATCGCAGAGTTGTCCGAGCAGGCAAAACAAATCCAACTCGACATTAACTTGGAAAAGATGCGTACACACCCCGATATGGAAGTGATAGATGTAATTGATTTCCTACGCGCGCAATTCTATGGAGAGACGCAAGACATTGAGATAAGGAAAGCGATCCTCAAAACGTTCATTTACGCCGTTCTATATGATGGCAGCAAGGTAACGATAGTGTATAACTACCGGGACGAATACAGCCCCGTCAACCTACCGCCAAGCGAGGTACAAAACTTAATAGACATAGCAGAGAAGAAAGGTGTGGTCTTTAACGGGACCACATTTTTCTTTACCCCAGAACACTTTGGAATAACAGTACACATACCACATGGCGATGAATGATCGCCATAGCCCGTGTCATGTCTGCTTGATGCCATATCCTCCTTCCCCCTGCGGGGGTTTTCTTTCTTGTACAGTCTAGCACATTGAGCCACCACGGCCAAAGGGCAATTCTTGTCCCCTTGGGAGTGTCCCCCTTTGTGGTGGTGTCTCAACGCGCTCGGGGGCGCCTGTACCGAAAACCATTCGGAAGGAGGATTGGATATGTTTATCAGTTATTCCGCAGACATCTACGACACTTTGGGTTATGGCATCATTTCGTTCCGCCCGTGGGAACGTGATTGCGCTTTGGCAGTAGTCGAAGACATCAAGACTTATTTCGGCTTGCCCAACAATATCGAGGAAGACGACGGTGAGGTGTACTTCGAGGTCGACGATAGACACCTGTTCTACGGCGAGATAAAGCCCTACTTTTTCAAAGCGGTGTCGAGGTACTACGATAGCAAACGTGTCATTAAATGACAGCAGAGTAGTAGTAAATCATAGGAACAGCATACGGACGCACTAACTCCCATTGCACAAAACGACTGGAATCCCCGGTCGCTAAGTGGTGATGGGTGTTCTTTTTTTGCCGTGTACCATTGCCTACAAATGATAGGTGATTGCGCGTATTTCCTACCTACGTGATACCCTTTCCCGTGCCATTGATAGCGAGTAATTTATAACCGAATAGTATATTCACCTGTGTTTCCCACCACGTTAGGGTTGCTTCGCAACCCTTTTTTTGTGTCGGGCAACGGTACTCTCACCCCTGCCTTCCATCGGCTTCGTTTACTCTCGCCGATCAAGTCCGGCTAGTCCCCTCGCTTCGCTCGTGTTATTAGCGAGTCCCTTATTGCCCACCACCTCAAAATCAAATCGCACCCATCCCTTGTTTCAAGGTATGGGTGCGTCTTTTATTTGGGCTGACGCCATCTGTGCTTGCACAAGTGGCGGAGCACATAATAAAAGGCAGACCACGACAGAATGGAGTGGGCGTGATTTGATTGAAGAGGTGGTGGGGCTACCCCTTGGGAAGGAAGGGACGGATTTGCGCTAGCGCAAATCTTGTACCTTATTGCCTTACAAAGGCGTGGTGCGTTTTAAGGTTTTAAGGTGGTGGGCCGCCTGCGGCAGCAAAGGGACAGTCTAGCGCAAAGCGCTATGGCTTGTACCTTATTGCCGCAGCGCCATGCGGTACTCTCACCCCTGCCTTCTATCGGCTTCGTTTACTCTCGCCGATCAAGTCCGGCTAGACCCCTCGCTGACATAGCGAGGGGTTATTCTTTTTATAGGCAACGCCATCTGTGCTTGCACAAGGGGCGGAGCATATAAAAAGAACAGCCCTGTCATGAGACAGGGGTGTGGCAAATTGAAGTATGTGGAGCCGCCTGCGGCAGCAAATTGCGTTTGCCTTGCTCCCTTGACAACAATAATACTAAGTGAGAAAATAGAAATGTGGATAACTAAACCTACATGTTATATTATTGATGGGTGATTGAAATGGTTATTGATGTAAACTTTGACTTTACTACGGATTCTCCTAATTATTGGAAAGGCTATTGGGCTAACGACTCTTTGCTAGGACATTCTAATACTGATCCCGACAGCAGGAGTGCCACATTACAACTCTATCATAAGTTGTTGTACAGCAAGCCACTGCCAAATGGCGATACGATGGAACTGTCCATAGGAATGGGTGCAAATTATTTGACGTGGAAGGACTTTCGCTTTGGAAGTGATTCTATTATTGCGAGTTTTCGTTATGAGCGAAATAGGGAGTTGATACAAGCCGTCGCTAATTCTATGCCTGATTATAAAAGTTTTATTGAGAACTATGTGCACAAGTCATATACAATAGGCGGAGAAATCATCTTTCCCAAGATGATAGGCGGCATAAACCAATCGCGCGGTTGCAATCCGTTTATAAAAGACCGTTGGGATTTAACATTAGAGTGCATTCGTAAATACTACAACAACGAGGAAAGCCCTTTATATGAAGTCTTGCAAAAGAACAAGCCTTTCTTTGATTTATTTGTGAATTTCAAGGGCTATGTTGAGTTCTTTTATTTGCAGGATTGCGTAACAAATGATTATTCCCACGTTAAGTTTTGGCTTGGTAATGGTCGATTTGAATACTATCCTATGCCTAAAACTGTTGAAGAATATATCGATTGGATTGATAAGGAGCTTGAATTTGTAGAAAGTAGAAATAGACGCATTCAGAGAGATATTTACAATAGATAACTATAAATAGGCTTTTTACGTTACCCAATGCCCACCACGTTAGGGTTGCTTTGCGACCCTTTTTTCGTGTCGGGCAACGATACTCTCACCCCTGCCTTCTATCGGCTTCGTTTACTCTCGCCGATCAAGTCCGGCTAGACCCCTCACTTTAACCAAAAAATGACACAATATGTAGTATATAACTACAACTAATGACACAATAAGTAGTGGTTGACGCCTATCCCATTGATCGTCCATACTTTGCCCTCTTGACAGCTTGGGGCGGGCGATTTAATATAGATAAGAAGGGAGACGATGATGAAAAAGTATTTTGTCGTAGGCGACGTGCACGCCTTTTGGGCTCATTGGAAAGACGCCCTCGATCAGGCGGGGTTTGACGTAGACGACCCCGACCACATCTTGGTATCCTTGGGCGATCTGTTGGATAGAGGCGAAGACCCCTTGGCGTGTCTTGAGTATGTCAACGCTCTACCCCAAGAGCGCAAGATCTTGGTGCGAGGCAATCACGAGGATCTACTCGAGGAGTGTTTGGTTAGACAAGATTTTTGGCGGCGGGACGTCGCCAACGGCACGGCAAGCACGGTGGCTAAGCTATGCGGCAAGAGGGATTGGGAGAGCGTGGAGCAAGCCGATTACGAGGTCGCTCGAAGTCACCCCGCCCTTACCCGATACCTTGCCGACCTGGTGGACTTTGCCGAGGTGGGAGACTACGTGTTCGTGCACGGTTGGATCCCCTCGGGCATCGATTGGCGAGAGGGAGATTGGTACCGCGCCCGTTGGCAAAACGGCATGGAGCGATGGGCGGCGGGCGAACGGTTGGCGGACAAGACCATCGTGTGCGGACACTGGCACACCAGTTGGGGACACTGTTTCCTCGAAGGCAAAGGAAGCGAATTTGGCGAGTTTTGCGACTTCTCCCCTTTTGCCAAGGACGGGATCCTCGCCGTAGACGGATGCACCGCCTACTCCCACGTAGTCAACTGCGTGGTGTTAGAGGTATAAAAAGCCGCTTTCCCCCACAAGAGAAAGCGGTTTTTCGTTGGCAGAGCGGCGTTACGAATTGGCTTTTTCGATGAGTTGCGCCTTGCGGCGAAGGGCGTTTTTGAGTTCCACTTCTTCGTCGTCCATGTGCCACTCGTCCCGCATATTGTCGATCACTCGCTGATATTCTTCCGCCGCCTTGGCGTAGTCCCCCATGATGGCGTAAATATCCGAGATCGCCATAGGTGCGTCGCAATAGCGCGGATGACGCTTTTCGTGCGCATAAGAGAGATTATAGTAGCGGATCGCCTTGTCGTACTCGCACTTGCGAACGTAGTATTGCGCCGCTTCAAACAGCACGTTGGCGTCCTCGGGGTGCCTCGTGGCAACTTCTTCGATCAACGCGTCCGCACGGGCGACGTCGTAGCGAGAGAGCGCGATAAAGGCGGGATAGACCTCGAGCAACACGGGATTGGCGGCAGGGAGAGTCGTCAAAACGGCAAGATACCGTTCCGCTTCGTCCGCACGGTGGTCTGCGAGCAGGTTGTCGATGAGATAGTAGTAGGGCATCGGCGAGCGCGGCTCCACTTTGTCCGAAGCGACGACCTCTTTGTAAAAGTCGACCGCGTCGTGGTGGTTGCCAATGTTCCAGTCCCAAACGGCGTGACCCGCCGCCATGTTGAGTATCCATTGACAGTCCTTGACTTCGGGCGCCATCAAAATGGACTCTTTGGCGTAGCGCGCCGCTTTGGCGGCAAAGGCGCGCATATTGTGGTCGTAAAGGTGCGCCAACAGCGAGGTGGCGCGCTGCTTGTACTCCTCTACCCCCAGTTGGGTCTTGAGAAACTCCTCGTACTCCACGAACACGTCGTGCGGCAACTCCTCTTCCATATCCATGCGGTGATCGATACGGTTGAGTTTTTGACTGACGGTGAGGTCAAACAAGTCGTCTATGCTCACCCCGAACTCCTCGGCGAGCAAAGGCAGTAAGGTGATGTCGGGCATGGCGACGGCGTTTTCCCATTTGGACACCGATTGCGCGCTGACGCCCAGCTTTTCGGCTAACCCCTCTTGGGTCAAGCCGGCTTTTAAGCGTAGTTGTTTGATGGTGGTTGCGAGATTCATATTTGCCTCCTTGCGGGGTGGGATTACACCTTTATCCTACACGATTTTGCCCTTCCCGTCAATCGCGCGTTTTTACTCCCCGCTCAACCCACGGTTGAAAAACCGCAAACTCCTACGATGCGCTCTATTTCATTTTTTCGTCCCGGAACGCCATAAAACGGTAGATTTTTGACCGTCGGATATTGTATGATTAAGATAGCGCGCGGCGCATAATCAACCGAAAGGAGTAACGATATGAAATTACAAACCATTGGCAATCACTACCGCCGTTTTTTGCTGACAGTCATACTGACGGTGATCGCGGCAATCTTGTTGGTAGCGGGCATTCTCATCACCAAAAACGCCAACAAAGGCTATATCGAGACCACCGCCACCATCGTAGACATCACGTCCGAACAGGGCATCGACCCCGAAGATACCGTTTATCATGCTTACGTGGATTACACCGTGGACGGCACGGAGTATCATCACATTGCGCTCAACACTTATGACGGAACGTATAAAGTGGGCAAGCAAGTGACCGTGATGTACAACCCCCAAAACCCCGCCGAGATCGTGGGTAAAAACCCCTCGTGGCTGCCCATCGTGTTGTTCGTGGCGGCAGGCGTGTTGTTTGTAGGTGCGATCGCGTCCATCGTGTTTGCGGTGCGCGCCAACAAAAAAGCCAAGGATATGGCGGCAAAACCTGTCATCAGCGACGAAGGCAGGGAGATGGGCGCCATGCAAAAACTCTATTTTTCGTGGGACACCAAAACGCCCGTCAAAATGCGCTTTTATATCGACGATGAAAACCGCAACCTCTTGTACGAGGGCAAAATGACCCACTTCAACGCGGTAGCGCCCCACACCTACCTCTTCGTCGACCACGTCAATCACGCCGAGACCGAGCACAAGGTCGGACACGTCAACGAGGCGGACAGCGGCAGCATCACCGTGTCGCAAGGCTTTACCTTCGACGGGGTGGAGATGAACGAATATCTCACCGCCAACCACATCCGCGTGACCCACGGCATGAGCAACCAAGGGATCGCTTTGTCCTTCAACATCTACTTCAACGACACCTTGATCGCGACCGCCGAGAGCAGCTCCCGCTACGCGCACGAGGACGACAAGGAAGCGCATCCCCATGCGTCCAAGCTGCGTCTCAACCAATACTTCTACGAAATCGTTGGGCAAGTGTCCTACGTGGACGTCATCTTCCTCGCCCTCTTCCGCGAGACCCAAGCCCCGCGTCTTGGATCGTTGTTGGGTTAAACCTCTGTTCGACGAAAAAAATCCCCGTTTTGCTTGACGGCAAAACGGGGATATTTTTTTGTTTTCGATCAGCCCATCGGAATGTTGGGGACGTCGATGGACACGTCCGAGAGGGGGAAGGCGCAACAGGGATGCACGTACCCGAAGTCCTTGTCCGCCATGCGGCGGCCGTCCACTTCGGCGGGGATAAAGACCTCGCCCGCGAGGAGTTGGGCGTGGCACCAACCGCAACGACCGCTACGGCAATCGGACGGGGGATTGAGCCCCGCGTCTTCCATCGCGCGCAGTAGGCTAGTATCCGCACGACAAGCGACGGTGTGCGACACCCCGTTCATGCGCACGGTGAGTTGATATTGTCCTTGTATGTCCCCATGGTAAGCGGGGTCGCGTTCGGGGTGGAAATACTCACCGAATAACTCGTGACGGACGAATTTGCGCCGCAAACCCAATTTGGCGATCTCTTGGTCGGCAAAGCGGTACAACGCCTGCGGACCGCACATAAACACCGAGTACGGCTCGGACTTGGGCGCGTAGCGGCTGATGATATCCGCGGTCACAAAGCCGTGTTCGCATCCCTCTCTCTCCTCTTCGCTGAGCACGTTGACCAGCTTGACTTTGGGATTGCGACGGGCGATCTCGGCGATCTCGTCCGAAAATACCGCGTCGGACAGGGTGCGGCTGCCGTACAACAGCAGCAAGCTGCAGTCTTCCGTCCCTTGGTCAATGGCGCGAGCAAGCGCGCGGAAAGGGGTGATACCGCTACCGCCGGCGATGCCGACCACCGTTTTGGCGTCGCGCAAGGGTTGGTAGGTAAAGTCCCCCAAAGGAGCGGACGCGACCACCTTTTGCCCCACTTCGAAGTGATCCAAAATATAGTTGCTGGCGATACCGCCCGCTACACGCTTGATCGTCAAACGATAGATACCGTCTTGGGCGTCCTTGGGAGAGGAAGCGATGGAATAAGGACGACTGATACGTCTGCCGTCCACTTCGATATTGAGTACCAAGTACTGCCCCGCGTCAAACCACGCCAAGCGCTCGGTGCCCATGGAAGGGTCGGGAGCGAGCAGCACGCTCTTGAAGTCGGGGCTGTGTTCGACGATCTCTTTGACGACCAAAAACTGCGCGTGGGGGTGCAATTCCCTCGCCAGTCGGTTGGGGAGATAGTCGTACAGATCTTTGACGGGAGTTTCCGCCCCCGCCTTGATGGCTTTGAGTCTGCCCGACACCAATTTGATGAGGGCAAGGCGTTTGAGTTTGCGAATGTTCGATTTCATTTATTTGCCCTCCTTGAGATCTTTGATCACGTCTTTGCCGACCATGTCCCCCGTAATGTACGCCGAGGGATACCCGTCCCCGCGGATATAGTGTCCGCCGCAGAAGTAGAGATTGGGTACGTGGTAGTCAGCGTCTTTGGTGACGGTACGACCGATGATATTGTCCCAAGTCTCGTTGGCGTATCCGTAGATACAGCCGTCGGGCGTGCCCAAGTAACGGGCGAAAGTGACGGGCGTGGCGACCTCGATCTCCTCGATGTGGCTCGCGACTTCCACGCCGAGGGTCTCCTCGTAATCCTTGATGTAGCGGCGGGCGTACTCGGTCTTGAACGCCTTGTACTTATCGGGCGTCAAATCTTCGGGCAGATCGCCGGGCATCAGCAACACGGTAAAAAACAGCATAGAAGTCCCTTTGGGTGAACAATCGGGAATGACCTTGTTGAGACAGTTGACCACGTACAGGCCTCCGTCCAAACGATTCTCAAACTGCTTGCGGCTGTTGCCGGACTTGGAGATAAACACCGAGTAGTCGTCTATCCCCAGCTCTTCCATGGAGCAATCCAGTCCCAAATAAATAGTGACGAAGGTCATACCCAGCTTGCGGGCGTTGGCGAGCTTGACGTCTCTCTTGGGCGGCTCGCCCCCCTTCCAACGGTTGAGAACGTTGTTGGGGATGATATTGCTGACGATCTTGCGGGCGGTGATCTTTTGTCCCCCCGCTACCGTGACGCCGTAGGCTTTGCCCTCCTCGTCAAAGAGGAACTCCACCACTTCGCTGTTGTAGCGGATCTCCCCGCCGTGACGTTGAAAAGCGTCCACCAAGGACAAAGACAACTGGTGGGAGCGATGGCGAGGCATGGCGGGCGGAACGGCGACGAACGCCGCGGTCATGGATAGATAATGCAAAGCGTTGAGGTCATCCGACGGCACCCCCAAGTACCCCCAATAGGTGTTGAGGATATCCTTGGCTTTTTGGGGTATGCCCAATGCGTCCTCCACCTCTTCGATGCTGTGGGAAGCGGTGCGCATAAAGTCCCCGTAACGACCCATAAGGGTGATGGGATTCATGCCGCCTTCGTTCATATATACTTGGCAATCGTCGATGGGCTTAGTCAACTCAAACAACTTCTTGACGCTGTCGCGGCACCCGGGAACGGCGGCCTCCATGTCGTCCAAAAAGCGTTCCAATCCGTTGTGCAAGGTCACGTCGTAGCCGTCGGGGCCCTTGGCGATGGCGCGAAAGAGGGTGTCCTCGTGTACCCAATCCATCTTAGCGCCCAACCCCCTGAATATAGAGGAGGCGGAAGCGGTCTTGTCGGTGGTATTGCCCGCGACCAACTCGTGCAAAGAAGGCTCGAACTCAAAACGACCCCTCACAAAACTCGATGCGCATCCACCGGGCAGGTTGTGTTTTTCCAACAAAAGGGTCTTGTACCCCGCCTGTGCGATCGTCGCCGCCGCGACCAAGCCTCCGTTGCCCGCGCCCACGACGATAACGTCATAATCACTCATACGCCAATCCTCCTTATTGTGCTACTAATAGTTTAGCATAGTTGCGAATATACAGTCAATAGCCAAAACAAAAACACGCTGTTGCCAGCGTGTTTTGTCTCGTCGGATCAGATTTCAAATGCCTGATCATGTATCGTTATTCCTTCCGGCCACTCGATCTCCTGCAACGAAACGCAGCCCGCGAAAGCGGCGGTCTCGATCACCTGAACGTGCCCGACGTTAAGAACGTTGCGAAGGGATCCGCAGTTGTAAAAAGCCCCCGACGCGATAATAGTATAATCGTCCGACAGCGTGATCTCGGTCAAATATTGGCATCCCGCAAACGCACCGATGGCGATAGACATCCCCTCCTTCATCGTCCAGTCGGAACGATCGATTCGGTCGATATAGCGTACCAAAGTGCGCCCTTTGTACAGATCGCCGTCTTCATCAACGCTGTACGCTTGATTCGCCTCGTCCACGATTATGTTGGTCACCAAAGGCAAATACATGCCGACGAGCAAACCCAGATCGCGGACTTTGGCATTAACGTACAAAGCGGTCGTTCGTGACAAATTGCAAAACGCATATACGTCGACGATCTCGACAACTGCGGGTATATGATATCCGTCTTCCGCTATATTGCCCGCCATGATCAAGGTCGTACCTTTCAACAAAGACCCGTCTGCCGTATAATAGTCGGGATTTTTCGAATCGAACACAAAGCTTACGTTCGTACATTGATCGAAACACAACTCGCCCAAAGACGAAAAACCGCTTCCCAAACGGACTTCCCCCAAAAGCATACAATATCCGAATGCTTCTTGACCCAAAGAGTCGACCGACGGAAGGGATACCGATCGCAGTTTGGCGCAATTATAGAAAGCACGTGCGCCCACTTGCGTCACCAGCGGCATGGTAACGGACGTCAGATCGACGTCGTTTTCAAACACGCCGCTTTGTATCGTCAAACACTGGGGTAAATCCAGTGTTTTCAGAGAGGTACAGCCCGCAAAAGCATTGGTACAAAGAATAGCGCATTGATCCAAGTAGACCTCGGTCAGCGCATTGCACAGGGAAAAGCAATTTACATCGACGTAAGTCACATTGCGTCCCGCAAAGTACTTTAGAGATTTGCAGTCGGCAAAGGCGCTTTCGGCAAGGTGAGCCCGTCCTTCGACGACCACGTTGACCAACGGGGTGGATTGAAAGGCAAACGAGTCTACTAAAGTCACGCTGCTCCCCAGTCTGATCTGTTGTAAATTCGTCCCGAAAAACGCGCTCTTGCCGACTTGAACCAGTTGACTGTCCGAGGCAAAAGCGACTTCCTTGAGATCAGAACTGCCCGAAAACGCGAAATTGCCTATCGTGCGAACTGTTTGCGGGATGGATACCGTTTGTACCCCGCTGTCGGCAAAAGCGTATTCGCCCACCTCGATCACGGAGACACCGTTGATCTTGTCGGGGATGACAACTTGGATGGCGTCATGATCGTATTTGCTCACCACATACCCCTCGCCGTCCGACGAAAGCACAAAAGTAAACCCTTCGGAACTCACTTCGTCGTTCCACTTGGCATATAGGGTAAAAACGGAAGGGATCTGCCGGACGGATTCGTACGAGATCGTCAACTCTTCATCCACGAACCATCCTTCGAACAGGCTGCCCGTCTTGGTCGGTATGATCAAAACGGGTAAGGAATCAACGAACGTCAGCGTTTCGTTTTGTTCTCCGTTGTTTTTGACAAACGTGACCGTATACACCGTTTGGGGTTTGGGTTGCCATATCGCGTACAGTACGATGTTTTTCGTTACGCGGTCGGTAGCGAAATCGAACGGCGTTCCCGCTTCGTCTTGCCAACCCAAAAAATCAAATCCGTCCCGAACGGGTGCGGCAGGTCGGATCAAAAGAGAATTGTACTTGACCGAAAAAGGCGAGATCGTATTTCCGCCGCCCGTTTCGAAGCGCACTTGTAAACGAGGCGATTCTTTCCACCGAGCGTAGACCTCGAAAGAGGAAGTTACGGGAAGGGTCGGATCGAATGCAAACGCCATGCTCTCGTCCACGTACCAGCCGTCAAAAACATAGCCGACGAGAATGGGGACGTCGAAATCCACCGTATCCCCGCACAAAACTTGTTTTTCTTGCAAGACGTTGCCGTCGCTGTACGCCGTCACGCGGTAAGTTTCTTTGGGGGTATCCCCCAAGGGCAACCATCTGGCATACAGTGAAAAGGAAAACCGCACCGGTTGCGTTTGGTCATACGGCGCAGTCCCTTGCGGCGTAAGGCTCCACCCTGCGAAATCATATCCGACTCTCACGGGGATCGGCGTTTCCACAAGCGTGCCGTTTGGCACTTCTTTGATCACCAATTCCTCCCCCGGTTGGGCATAAAACGTAACGTGGTGTACGGCGACGACTTCTCGCCACTTGGCAAATACTTCCAAGTCCCGATCGATCCCCTCTCCGTTGGGGAAAAGATCGTAAAACGGTACTTCCTGCCCGTCGGCACTAACGTACCACCCATCAAACGAATAGCCTTCTTTGGCCGGGTCTTGAGGTAGCTCGACTTTGCCCTCTTTGACGTCCTTTACGACGATTTGTTCATCTATAACAAACCGCACCGTATATTTCGGTGCGGGATGACATCCGACCAGTGCGGTTACGAATAGTAACGACACAAGCAGCAAAAACAAGTATTTCTTCATGCTATTCTCCTATTTCGTATTCACGCCCTTGCTCGCTCGTGATACCGTCCCAACGAGGACACGCCAAAAAACTATCCTTTTCGAAAACGATCTTTTCGTCTTCGCCGTCGCCCAAAACGTAAGTCTTGCTCAGTCTTTCCATGGCGGCAAAAACGCCTTTGGCAACATAAGTGACGTTGCGGCCGAAGTATATGGACGTCAACACGCTATTGCCGCGAAAGTAATAATCCCGATAGTCGCTGTCGACCATGACCTTGGTGACGGGCAACTCTCTCTCTTCTCCGTCGATGATCACCTTAGCGGTGTCGGGAATGACGACGTAATCGAGCGAGATACCACCCTCCCAGCCGACAAGCGCAAGAGAAACAATGGGGGTGGAATGGTCGCTCAGCACGTAGTTGCCGCGAGCATAGCCCATAGACTCGCTCACGTCGTGCGCACCCGCGACTCTATTGCCCTCGGCGTCTATGGGAACGAAGATCTGGTATTTTAACGACGCGTTGTCGTTGTCGACACCCATCTCAAACCAAGCCGAGTTTTCGGGACGAGCAGTCCAGATCGCATAGGCGACTCCGCCGCCTACCGCCCCAAATGCCACGACCGCCGCGATCACGATCACTATTATCCATTTTGTCGCTAATCTTTTTTTCATATCGAATGTGATTACGGTTCGACGACCGCTATTGCAATGCCGCAATACACGCTGCTCGTCTGCCCCAGGCGACTATCCATCAATTCGTCGACTTGGGCAATATGCATTTTCACCGAAAAGAAGATGCGTTGCGCACCTTTGACGTAAAGTCTGCCGTGGGTGTTGTCTTCCGAAACAAAGCAGGACGAGTCATGGGTCAAACAGTCGACGTCCACGCCTTCTTCGTTGACATAGTGAAAAGCGATCTCGTCAATAACGAACTCCGCTCTGCCCAACTGCGTTCCGGGATCGTTGTAATCCAAAAACATGGACAAATCAAACGACAAATAACTCTCTTTCGTTTCCTCTTGCGAAAAACCGAACTCGCCGAGGTAATCCCCGTAGGTCGCCGCCGTCTTGACGTAAGAGGGCGTAGCGGTACTTTTGGTCTCCTCGTACGTTTTGAGTACGTCGATGGGAGCGCCGTTGGCGATAGCGAACGGCAAAGCGACGGCGGGCTTCATGATGCGCTCGTCGTCATCCTCTCCGAGGACGTCTACCGACATGGCGAAGTTGATGTAGATCACACCGTCGGCGGTGACCTCAATGGCTTGATCGGTACCGGGCGCGGTGCTATACCAGGCATACGACGAGGTAAAGCACAGCACACACGCCAGCAATACGCACAATACCACGATTAGGTTTAACGTCAATCTTAGTTTCATCGTTTTATTATACCACGTTTTAATACACTTTCTGCATAAGATTACTTATTATTAACACATCGACCGCCTTTTAGGTCAAATAGGTCTGCGCATACAAAGTGAGATCTTTGTCAAACGCATACGTGTTTTCCAACACTTTGACCGACGAGGGGAATAGGTTACGTGCGGTCATTCCCGAGTAGTCGGTAGTCCAACCGTAGAACTTATAAGATCCGGACACATCGGTCACCTCGAGGTAGCGACTGCTTGCCGTATTGAGATAATCGCCCCAGGTCTCCCCTTCGTACACGGTGAAACTGAACGTTGAGCCGCCTCTACCCGACTTATTAGTCACATTGTCGCCGTCATGGAAGGCGATATCCACGTAACGGATATTGGGAGTAGCCGGCGCCAAATTAAGAGTGATCGTGTAGGCGCGTCTCATCACGGCGTACAAACTCACGTCTTGGGTGATCACGGTTGACGTATCGAACAACAAATCCTCGTCTTCCCACGTGGCGTTGGGATCGGTGGACCAGCCCACCAAAGCGTAACCGTTTTGGGAATAGCTCGGCGCGGTATCCGCCGTGTCAAAAGGCACGTAGTGCGTGGATATCACGGTCGAATCGTCCATACCGTAGTACGTGACGGCGGGATATTGCGTCCATCCCGCATAGAGTGTGACGTCGCCTTTGAGGTGCTCGTCCACGTAACAGGCGGGATCGACGGGCTCGGTGCATTCGGGATCGAAAAACCATCCGTCAAATCGGTATCCGACTTCTTGCGCAGTCGAGTTGCTCCGATCCGCTTGGGGCAAATCGAGGTATTCCCATCCAAACACTTTTTGGGTGGTAGTATTCACCAAATTGCCGCCATCTCTGATCTTGCCGCCGTTGCCGTCGTAAGTGATCACGTGCATGGGATTGCTTTCGAAACGCATATTGAACACGATCTTGCTGTACATATACGACGGATCGCTCAAAGGCGTAGCGTCTTCCTCGTCCAGATCCGCGTGGGAATACTGCAGCTCACGGTAGTTTTGCTCCGATTGGAAGATGATCTGCATGCCGAACGTATACTGATAGCCGTCTTGCATCGTAAACGTTTGGTAGACGGGAACTTCCCGTCCGTCCACCGTCTCCGTCGTATAATCCGCCGATACCAAGTAGCCGTTTTCGGGCAAGTAGATCAAGGGCTCCTCGCTATAATCTTGCACCTCGCCCGAGGGAGAGACGATCGAAAGCATATAGATACGAATGGTAAAGTACTCAAACAAGTTGTAATCCTTGTCGTCCGGTTTGGTCACGGCGGTATACTCCTCTATTCGTTGCGTACCGTCCTCGTTGAAACCTGCCAACACGACGTCCACTTTGTTGATGTTGACGCACATATAACCCGATTCGCTCAAATGGGCGTCCAAACCCACGGGAGTGTATTCGACCACGTACGGCGCGTCCAAGCCGGTCGCTTGCGTGCCCTTTTGACCAAAATAACGATTGTCTTCTACGGGAGTACCCGAAAAGTCGATCGTCAAATTGGCGGAGTCCGCCGCGCTGATCACGATACCGTTGGTACCGACGTGCTGCGCACCCGCCGCGCTAAACCAAGCCAAAGAGACCGCCACGATCAAAATCGTGATGACTGCAATCAATACTATGCTCAATATCAGTTTGTTTCTTGTCATTGATTTCTCGCCTCAACTTGCAGGGGTTGTTGATCCGGCCCAAAGGTAGCCAGATAGGGTCCCCTTCTGTAACACAATAGTTCATAACCGCCTTGGACGTAATCCGTTACCCAGTAACGGCTCGTCATCAAGTCGGACACGGAGGGACAAATGATCCGTCCCGCTTGCTGATAACTAAGCCAAGGATAAAGTTGCAACAACGAAAGCTGACGATAGTTGGCGACGACGACGAGATTGTCGCTCGAACCGTAATCCGCCGCTTTGTCAAACATATCGTACTCACCCAATCCAAGGTCTTGGTCTTTGACGACGTATTGAGCCAAATCGCTTATAACGGCTCTCCATGCGTCGCTATAAAGCATATCGGTATACGAGGTGCCGTACGCGGTGCCCGAGACGCCTACGTCGTTGGACAAACCTTTTGCGGGAGCGGTCGTAGACGTCGACAGCACGCCGTCCGCCAAGTAACCGACCGAGGACGGATCGACGGCTAAAGCATACGCCCCGTCCAGTCCGCCGATAAGACCGCCGCCCGTGGACAACGGATCTTTGCCGGACAAACTGACGGCAGCGATCACGCGAGCGTTCTGAACGCCGATACCGTCGAAGTCGTCGCTAAGAACCAATTTGCCGATGAGACCGCCCGCATATTGGGTGGAAGTATCTTCCCCACCGCCCAATGCGTCGACGTATCCCGCATAGCGTACCGACCTCAGCTCGGTATCGATCGCTTCGCCGATGAGACCGCCCGCTTTGGCACCGTCGCCTTCGACGCTGGCAATAGCGACCGTCACGCGGCCGACAGCGGAGCTGTTGGTCACGGTCGCGTCTACCGCCAGTCCGATCAAACTACCGCCGTGCAGACCGCCCGAGATGTAAACTATGGAATTGTACAAACGCACTCCGTCGACATAGCCGCCGACTCTCACTTCGTCACCGTTTTCATCCGTCTCAACGGCGCCTACCATGCGCCCGATCAAGCCGGCATAAGAGTTGTTGCTGATAACGGTCAAATCGTAAATGCCGTACCCTTGTCCGTAATAGTTGCCGTCCGTAATACCGGGTTCGGTAACGATGATCAGGTTGCCGTCCTCTACCATGGTGATGTCGTTGAGTTGATAGAAACTCGGCACCCGTCCGACCGGATCCTCTTCGTCGTGAGCCGCGTTGTACAAGCCCGTCATATCCGCGCCCATGCGCGCCACGTCTTCCGCCGTACGAACGGCGAATACGTATCCGTTGGATTGCGCGTACTCGGTATTGCCCAAACTCTCGTCATAGATCAGCAAGTGCGTGACTTGCAAAGTGGGCATATTGATAACGTAGTTAGTACTATTACGCGAAGTTCGCCAGTCCTCTTTGGTACCGACGCCGTTGTCGGTAACGTAAACGTCCAAACCGCTATCTTCATAATCGAGGTTCTTGATAGAGACCAATTCACCCTTGAGTTTGAGATAACGGTTGCCCGAATTGAGCGCCCACCATTTGTCGTTGTCGACTACGATATTGCACTCCGAACCAACGATATAATCGCCGTTGCTATCCATAAACCCGTCCGCTTGCAGCAAAGCGATAAAGTCCGCTTCGGTCATATAATCCACGTAGGTCTCTTCGCTCGTCCCCTTGGAGATGGAAGACACCTCGACGGGCTTGGGAGCGTTTTGCTGCCAGCTTTGCAATACGTTGGAGTACTCGATCAACAAAGTTCTCGGCACGATGTGGTATTGCGAATCGCACAATTCGCCGTTGGCGTCTTTGTACTGCAATAGCTTGACATTGCCGCCCATTTCGTTCTCGACCCCGGTATTGAGGTCGACCACGCCGTCGACCGCCAAATCGCGGGTATAGACGCTCACGACGTAGTTTTGGTTGCCGTTGGCGTCGTACACGGTGATCTCGTAAGCGCCCGTGACGGGATTGGGTTGCAGGACGTAGTAGTGCGGGCGCTCGGCGTCGGACGCGTCGATGACGTTGAGCACCATTTCGTTGGCGTGATTGTAGCCAGCCAATGTGACGTTGAGCACCAAGTGGTTGCCCTCCAACAAGCTAGTCAACGGGAACGCCACGGGCGCACCCATGTCGGTCACGATCTTGCCGTCGGCGTCCATCGTTTGGACCAAGCCGCTCAAAACGTCTTTCCACACCTCTTGTTCGCGCACGTTCTCCACCACGCGAGTCATTCGATCGGAGATCGTCGAATCCTCGCCCACGAAAGCGAACGCACTCGTCTTGCCATCGTAATACTTTCCGTTATCCCCTTCGCCGAAATAAGCGGTAATGGGCACGGGTACGATCTCAGCGTCAATACGCGTTACGCCTGCGGTACCGCTGGATTCGTCGATATCACTGATATAGTTGGCGGTGATCAACGACGTCCACATGATGTTGGCATAGTTGGCGTCGACCGCCGCCGTGATCTCGCCCAAACTATTATAAATACGGATCACGCTGGGATTCATCCTGATCAAATTATCACCGAGCGCAACAAAATCGGCTTTGGCGGTGATCGCGAAATCGTGTACGCTTTGACGTCTGGACTCCTCGTAAGCACTCAACGCGGTAACAAAGGTATCGCCCAACGACTGCTTGATCGAGTCGGAAGACATGTCGTAGTACACGCGAGCGGCAACCAAATTATCGCGGACCCAGTCGGACGAGATATTGGCAGCGGTAATGCCCGACAAATAATCTTGCAATGCCGTGGCATAACAAGCTTCCGCCGTCGTCAGATCGGCATTAGTGATACCGAGTTGATCGGCGACGTAGCGTGCCGCATACAAGGTCATCGCCGTCTCGAAGTTCAACTGGAATACCTGCGCATATTCTGCGATCGGATTTGCGTACACGTCCCAGTCGGATTGAGTGGGGACCAACGACAAAGATTCGCTGAGCGCTTGTTGATAACGAGAGTAGTTGGACACGTCGTTTTTACCGTCCGCACTCAATCGCGCATACCTCATGCCGACGTAGTGGATCAACCCGAGATCCGAAAGCGTTACGGGGTTGCCGATCATATCGATATACTTTTCGACGATTTTAACCTCGATCTGATCGAGATACTCGCTATCGACGTACAATTCGCGAACGTCCGTAGGCAGGGAGTCGACCACGTTACGGGCATTTTCCATTCGGAATTGGTCGCCCAAGATCACGTGGGAGAAATCCGCCACAAAATGCAAGCCGTATGCGGTCACACAGGTATTGTAGTTACGATCGTTGGCGTTGACGAGGGCACGCTCGGGAGCGTCCATCATTTGATAGAAATAGACGACCAAAGCGACAGAAGCCACTTCGTGCCCATCCATTTCATACGTCACGGCATAGGTCCTGTCGGGCGACAACGAAAGCGACGAAGTATAACCGCCCGAATACTCGGAAGCGATACGCTCTTCTATACTCGTCAGACGTGACGGCGAAACGTTACCGATGTTTTCGACCCCGTTGGAAACGGCGGTATCGTAAATCATACGGACGCTACGACTGACCAAAATGCCCATCTCGCCGAACGAATCGTACTCGAACGACAAAAGCAAGTAGTAAACGGCGTCTGCGGTAGGCAACGTTGTGAATGCGTTCGCAAGATAGGTTTGGATCGTGTTGACGTCGGCCGTAACGTAATCCTTGGCAGCCGCGCTCAGTCCGTTATAGCGTTCGACCAAATAATCGAAAGTACCCACATTATACATATAGGTATCCGTCGCTATCGTAGATCCGCCATCGTAGCCTTTGTATGTAGCGTCGCCGATCAAGCGTTCCACGGCTTGATCATACAGATAGCCGTCCAACTTATCCAAATAATGATA
The DNA here is from genome assembly GCA_902797685.1 of uncultured Eubacteriales bacterium. Taxonomy (GTDB): domain Bacteria; phylum Bacillota; class Clostridia; order Christensenellales; family CAG-1252; genus RUG14300. The sequence continues at coordinate 20,992 of CADBTQ010000089.1, forward strand.
GTAGTTGTCGGCGTTACCTTCACTAAACGCATTATCCAAAGCGATGCGCGCCGCGATCGCCGATTGCTCGGTCGCTTTGGTCACGGCCTCGAAGTAGGGATTGCTGCCTTCCACCAGTCCTCGCATCGCCTCGTCGTTGCTTTGTAGTTTCGTCACCAATGCCTCGGACGTCCAATTGGCGGACAGTCCGTCTTGTACGGTATCGATGATGGTGCAGTAGAATTGATACAATTCGTTTTTGGCAACCACCGATTGAAGTCTGCCGTTTTGTAGTGAAGTAATCGTGCTCAGGCGTGAGAACAATTCGCGCAAAGACGATTGAACGGTCGCCTTGGTCGCGGCAAACGTGGAGGACACGCTGGGATCGGGCTCGATCGACGCGGCGCTCAACGCACGAGACAACGCCTCAAGCGAAGCGACGTCAAGTAAGGCTTGCATGGTCAATTCCCCACCGACGGTATTGACCAAATCGTTGACGTAACCTGTAAACACGCTGACGCCATCCGTCAAGATCAAATCATTGACGGTCGATATGGCCTCGGTCAACGCAGAGTATTCACCGGCGCCCATACTAAGCGCCACTTCTTTGGCCGTACCCGAAACACCCGTCACGGTATTACCCAGGACGTCGGTCAGAGGTAACGTCACTTGGTAGTCGTCGTCCAAACCTTGATAGAGTTGCTCGACAGTGTGCACCCGCGAGTAGTCCATACTGGTCAAAGACTTATTCGTCAAGTCTGCCAACAGTTTGCCGACCGAAGCGCCCAGGTAATAATACAATTCCGCTTTGGTCGTATCTAACACGTGATCGAGGCTTTCGTCCATATGATCGCGCAGTTTGCGCGCGGCGCTAAAAGCGATGTACGCATTGGCATAATCTCCATCGGCGAATAACGTTTCGCCACGACGGACGAAAGTATCGATGGTATCAGCCAACACCAAAAACTCCATGACGGCATTATTCTCCGTCTCAACGATCGATAGATCGTATAAAGCGTCGATCAAGGCTTCGGCTCGCAACGCCGCTTGACGCTTGCAGTTGGGACATTGATAATTGTCGGGGAGGTCTTCCCAGTGCGCATTTGCCTGCAATGACCCGATAGCATAGCCGGTGGCGGAGTCGTCTTCGTAACTGTAGTTGCTATAATCGCCCTCGCGGTATACGTAGCCGCAGTCGGGACACTTGTGCGAGGAATAAGTATCTCTTTCAACGATGCCTTTGATAACGTACGAGAACGTGTCGTAACCGTCGATTCCCTTAACGGTATACACTGCCACTTCGTTGTACAAACGAGCAAATTTGCCGTTGCGCGGGGTGGTCGTCTCACCCGAGTCCTCGAATCGGAACGTGCTGTTTTGAGAGTCGATCTCAAAAGTGGAAACACCGTCATACAACTTTTTGAGGATCTGGCTGCTGGATACCGTCAAGTCCACGCTGAGGGGGCGGCGGGCAATAACCCACGATAGCAGTTTACCTTCGGAAGGCAATTGATAGTTGTAGTCGAATTGACAGCTCCCATACGCTTTCGCATTGCCCTCGCTATCATAGTAAGCCGTATTGTCTACGGCAGACATAATGGACATAACCTTAGCCCGATAGTTGTCGCCCGCGTCAATGGCGACCCATCTTTCTACGCCGTTTTCGTCATATTCATCGGTTTCCAGCTTAATGTACACGATCGAGGGTACGACCGAACCGTTACGCAAAGCGTAATAATCGACGCCCACACCCAACGCTTGCACGCTGTGTTCGATACCATCGTACACAGGCGGATTGGCGGGGTCATAGTCGATACCGTCAACTTGCCAGTGCAAAGCGACGGTAAACTTGTTGATCGTCAGCGTCTTGTCGGAATAGGCAATGTTGTAATTGCGCTCGATATAATCCAAATCGTCGATAGAAGAGTCAAAATCGCAAGACAAAGTATAGTCACCTGCCAAACGCAATTCGTTAGTTTGACCATTGTTGGCGGCATAGCCGTCCGCATATTCGGCGGTGGGTTCCGCCAGCACCTTCAAATAAACTCTTCCCGACTGAGCGTCCTCGGCAAAAGCGGCGAAGTAAGCGCTGATGTTGTCGTATTGATCATAACCGGAGAAGGTAAAGGCAACGTCGTCCAAACTGATAAACTCTCCCGTAATGGGCGATTTCGCCAGCCACAAAACCCTCGTGTTGTATTTTGCAATACGTAACAGGGCGCTACCTTCCCAATTCTCATAGTTGGGATCGTTCCAAACGATAGCGGAGACCAGATAATAACCCGCCTGTTTGACGCTAGGCATAGTACGCTCCACGCCGGCGGCTATCTTTTCGGAGACGGAAAGGACGTCGTTGCCGTCGGTATCCACGTATTGATTACCGTGTAACACGGGAGTAGCGGAGATGGAACCGCCAACGATCGCCAAGCTGCCCGTATAAGACAGTTCGTCCACGTAGTAACGGATGTCCGCGACTCTGCCGTCGGGCAAATACATGGTATTCATCGACGTACTGAAGTGGCTTCCGCTGGGATCGGAAGGCGACTTGGATGCAACGTAAAGTCCGTAATTTGAGCCCTTGTAAACCAACGGATCGCCGTCAGACTCCAAGTAATCGGCCAAATCGAACGTATCGATAACGCCTTTGGACAAGCGAACGTTGATCGTCCGCGACCAGCCCTCGTAGTTATCCGTCTCAAACACAACGGCGGTGATAGCGTACGATCCCGCGTTGGTGATACCGTTGTTGCCGCTGTTATACGAGTCATCCGGACCGAAGTACGAGTATTCGCCGTTGACGTAAGTCATCTCGACCTCGATATCATCGTACTGATACTTGCGCGTATACGCCGTGTACGAACGATCATCACTGTTTTGACGGCTCAATATCAATTGTTTGTAGTCCTCTCCGGAGGAAGGATCTACCGCGAAGAAGTAGTAATAGTTGCCCAAGTAGTAACTGCCGAGATCCAGTTCACCCGTGTATTGGAAAGCGAAGTAGGAATCGATCGACGCTTTTTGCATAACGACGTTAGTGAACTGATTGTTTTGCAGATCATAGTTTTTGACGATGGCGTTGGGCACTTGCACGTACATCGAATACGTGCCCGCGTTACGCATGACGGCGACCCTTACGCCATCCTTCAACATCTCGATACCCATGGCTATCACGTTGCCGTTACCGTCGGTATAGTCGTAATCTTGGGCAAATACGGACATATGGACCACGCCGTTGGCGTCTGCGCCATAGGCGGCGACGTCTCTATCCTCACCCAATAGCTCGAACCAAGCGCTAACGGCGCGCTCTTGCCCGTTATAAACCAACCCGTCCGAATTGGGACGATCCCATTCCACCGACGTAGAATACTTGGCAATGGTCGCAGTCTTGGTCAAATCGAGTAAGAGATAGTTGTCACCGATCGTCTTGTACGTACCGGCGGCAATGCCTTCATATTCGCCGGATGCAATCGTCCAACTGCTAAGACGGCTGTCCGTCGAAGCAAGAACTTCATATTCGCCGGCGTCACGGTAGGTCGTGGAAACTCCGTTCCGTTGGAAACGCAGATCGAACAAGAACAAGCCGTTATTTGACAACGAGATATCGTTGGCGTCATCGCCGAGCATATCTACGAAAGCATAGGTGACGGTGTAAGGTTGCACGCCGTTGGCAGTGTTGGCGGTCAGTGACGACATGTCGCGAGCATAACCGTTATAAGTCAAGTCAAGATCCACCCATTTGATCGTAGAAACCAACGGGATCAACAAAGGCTTGGACGCCGTGGCGGTGACGGTGGTGACCAATTGATAATTGACGCCGTCGATTCCCACGAAGCCAAACACAACCTCGGTGACTTCTCGTACGTTTTTGCTGTCGTAATGCGCGGACAGAGAAACACTGTCTCCTTCGAAAGTACGATATCCTTCGACGTAATACTCACGATCGTTGAGATCGATGGAAGTATTGTTAAAAGTAGGACGCACGCGGTCGGTACCGTCGTATACGCGACTCCAGTCGATGCCGTCGATCAACTTAATCTGTTTGGGCAAGATAGTACCATACAACTCGTCGTAGACATAGTTATTCACCAACCCTGCCACATCGGTATCCATTGTAACGACCATCGGTTTAGACGTACCCGCGGTCTTTGTCGCAAACGAAACGCTTACGGACAAATCGTTGGCGTCCAAAGGCGCGATACCCGTTACCGTATAAGCCGAATAATCGATCGTCGTATCGTACACCTTGGTCCAAGCGCCTAATTCGGAAGTGGAAGTGAAAGTGAGACGTCGTTTTTCGATCGTGAGTTCGCAGTATTTGATCCAAGGCTCATAATCGTCTCGGATCGATTCGTCCATAACGATCTCGGCACGCACATAGTTAGTGCCGGCGTTCTTGAGGCCCACAAACGCGTTTTCGTACAGATTGCCGTTGTCGGTATTAAATGTGTACGAAATGGTAGCGCTGTCGTCGCCTTGCATATAAGCGGAAACGTCAGACACCAAGGGAGCGTCGTGCCATTCTTCTTGGTCGTATGCGCTGACGTAGTGGGTCGCGCCGTCATAAGTGACGGTTTGCCCGACCAAATACAAATCGACGGTCGCTTTTTCGATCGTAATGCATTGTATCAACTCCCACGAGTTAGACAGGTCGTAGTTGCCATCGTCGAAGCAAGCGATCACGACGTATTCGCCCGCATGGTACAACGAACTCGGCTGCTTACCTATCAAGGACTCGACGGAAGCGCCGTCGACTTTGACATACTCCGCCGAAGTGGCGACAAAGGACGGATCGCTCAAAGTGGAGTAATCCCAGCTCAACGTACTCGACAGATAAACCGACATGGGCAACGTCTGCGCGCCGCCCTCGGCGGATACCTTAGTCAAGGAAGCGTATACTTGAGACGTTTGATCGTAACCGTTATAGGTCATGCCGTTTCCGGCGGGCTTATGCCATACCAACGACGTGGCAAACGGCAAAATACGATAAGGTGCGGTAGCGACCCAACTATCGTAATTGCCGTTGGCGTCGGCGGTGATCTCGGCACGAATGGTATAGGTACCCACGTCCTTGACGCCGCTCATCGCGACATACGCGCTTCCGTTCTTGGACACGGTATAGTCGATACCGATGGTCAGTTGACGTCCGCTTGCCAACGTGTAAGTCAACGTTTCGACCGTGCTGTCCAACCAAGCGGAGGTACGGTTGTTGACGCCAACGTAGTGAGTCAAACCGTCGTAAACTTGATCCGAATCGGGTCCGTTGAAAGAAAGCGAACCCAAGTAACCTTCCGCTGCGTTGATCTCGCCGTCTTTGAATGCAAACACGAGTTTGGTGATCTCGAGGACGACGACTTTTTCGAATCCGTCGTAGTTGACGTCAGCGGCGATCGTCGCTTTGACCCATACCTTGCCCGCATTTGTCAATCCCGCAAAGGTATGATCGAACGCACCGTTTTCGGCGGTGGCATACGTATACGATACCGGAATCACGAACGTACCGTTGGCGTTGCCGACATACGTGATACCATGCGGATCAACGGTGTAGTACAAAGACGCCTCGGGCGCGGTGTCGTTCCATTCGTTGAGATTGCGGCTGATCGTGGCGTAGTGGGTCAGTGCGTCGTAAGGCAGAGTCTTGCCGACCAAGTACAGTTCACCCAAGCTATCCGCCGTCCAGTGCAATTTTTCGATATGCAGCGTTACGGTGTCCGTCCAACCTTCGTAGTTGGTCGTCTCCGCGATCGTAGCGGTGATAGAGTAATCGCCCGCGTTTTTGGTCGGGACAAAGTCCGCTCCGCCCACCGTATAGGCGACGGGGATACGCAGGGACACGCTACCCGTCTCGATCGTCAACTCGTTGATGTAGTCGTCCACCCAGTCGTCTTCGCTACGCGAAACGCCCGCAAAGTGCTCCGCGTTGTCGAAGATCAGATCGGCGCCGGTGTAATACAGTGCGCCCAATTCTCCTTCGACCCAAGCCAGTTTGCGGATACGCAAAGTCGCCGTCTTGACCCAACCTTCGTAGTTATCGGTACCGACCACTTCGGCGCGCACGTTGTACACACCCGCGTCGGTCGCCGAAACGAAGGGATCCGAATAGGTACCCGTCGCACCCAAGAAATAGGTGTACGCCACGTCGATCGACAACGTCCCGCCCGCCAAGACGTATTGCAACGTCGTGGGTTGTTGATCCAAATAGGCGTTGGCGTCGTTGACGCTCATATAGTGGGTCAATCCGTCGTAAGCGAATTCGGTGCCCACGAAGTATTTGACGCCCAAGTAACCTTTGGCGATATTGACGTCCGAAGTCTCGGGATCCAAAGCAAATTGCAATTTGCTGATGGTCAAAGTCGCCTCGCCCTCGAACCCATCGTAATTGGCGGTGGAGGCGATCGTCGCTTTGACGTGATAGACTCCGGCGTTGGTAGCCGACGTAAAGTCGGAGTCATAGCTGCCGCTTGCGCCGACATAGTAGGTATAGTTGATGGCGATCACCAACTCGCCGCCCGCAAGCGAATAGGTCAAAGACAGAGGATGCGTATTGGTATACGCGTTGGAGTAACTGACGCCGATCGTATGCGAAAGCATATCGTAAGCGGTGGTGGTACCCACGAAATACAAATTGCCGAGTTTGCCTGCCGAAACGTCGATCGAAGCGCCGCTGAACGTGAGTTTTTTCACTTCGAAGGTGGCAAACCCTTCCCACCCCTCGTAATCCTCGGAGGCGGCGATGGAAGCGCGAACGTACACCTTGCCGCAGTTGCTGATACCTCCAAACGTTTCCACATAGTTGTCGGAACCGTCGGTATTGTAGGTATAAACGACGGGAACTACGACGTTGGCAGTCGGATCGCCATTGGACAGCAAACTAACGCCGTCTTGTTCGACCAAGTAACTCAAGCTTGTCAACAAGGAGGGGTTGAACGCGTTGTCGGTGTTGACGCCCACGTAATGGGTAAGCATATCGTAATAGGACTCGCCGCTCACGAAGTAGAGTTGATCGAAGTCGTGTTGGGCGCCCGTCCACTTGATCTTTTGGATAGTCAGTTCGACCTCGCCTTCCCATCCGTCGTAGTTGTTGGTCTCCGCTACGATCGCTTTGATCGAATAGGTCGCGGAATGCAGCGCGCCGTCAAACGCGTTGTCATAATTGCCCTCGCCCACGTGATAACGGTATTCCACGGGGATCTGCAAGGTCAGATCGCCGTACTGATAGGTCAACTCGGTCACGTTTTGATCCACGTACGAGTCCGCCGTATGAGATACGCCGACGTAGTGGGTGGTCGCGTCGTAAGTGCGGGTCGTACCCGTCAAATACAGTCTGCCCAAATGACCGGCGTCGTCGATCCATTGCAATTTGTCGATCGTAAAGGTCGCGGTATCCGTCCAACCTTCGTAGTTGATCCCTTCGACGATACTGGCGCGGATGTTGTAGACGCCAGCGTCTTGGCAATACTGGAATGCGTCGTCATAGTTGCCGCTGCCTAGGGCGCCCTTGTAATACGTATAAGCGACGGGAACGGCAAGATCGTAGTTGCTTCCGTTGCCGATGACAAAGCCGTGCCGCTCTTGGTCGTACACATAATACAAAGTGGTCACGTATTCGTTGTTGTACGCGTTGACGGTATTGACGCCCACGTAGTGGCGAGCACCGTCGTACAATAGCGAATTGCCCTCGTTGCCGACGAAGTACAGTTGATCCAAGTGACCGCTTTGCCCGTTCCACTTGAGCGCGTCGATTTGCAAAGTCGCCGTATCCGACCAAGCGCCGTAGTTGCCGTTGACGTCCGCTTCGATCACCGCTTTGACGTAGTAAAGCCCCGCGTCGCGCTGACCGACGAAGGAAGATCCGTACGTCGACGTGCCATCGGTGTTGTACACATAGCTGACGGGGATCACCAAACTGTTGGATCCCAGTTGCACCGTGATGCCCGAAACGAGTTGATCGAGCCAAGCGCTTCCCTCGGTCACGCCGAGATAGTGAGTGCTCGCGTCAAAGAGGGTCTCGCCGCTGTTGAGGCGCAGATCGCCGATCTCCCCTGCGACGTATTGCAAGGGCGAGATGACCAAACTGGCGTCGCGAGACCACGCTTCGTAGTTGTTGGCGTTGCGGTCATTAGCATAACCGACGACCGCTCTCAAATAGTAGGTACGACTGTTGACGGCACCGGTAAAGACGTTCTCATAGACATCTCCGCCGTCCACGTTGTAGTAGTAAGTGATCGTCGCCACGCCGTCGGTTCCCAACAAAGACACTTCGCTCAAAGGCGTGCTGCTGTAAGCGTCGGCTGTGTTGACGTATGCGTTGTGCATCAACATATCGTACTTGAACTCGTTGCCAACGAAGTACAGCGAGGTCAGTTGACCATTGCCGAATCTGGCACGCTCGATAGTCAAAGTAGCGGATTGAGACCACGCTTGCCAGCCACCGTCGGCAGGAGACGCAACATGTGCGGTCACCACATAAGTGCCCGCGTCGATCACGCCCGTAAAGGCGCCCTTGTCCACTCCGTTTTGAGTATACGTGTAGGTAACGCCGACGTCGATCGTACCACCCGCCAACACGTACGAGAAACTGCTTGCGAGCGAGTTGCTCCAACCATCGGTACGGCTGACGCCCGTATAGTAGGTATTGGTGTCGTAGGATACGGTGTGATCCACGATATACAAACCGCCCAAATATCCGTTGGCAACGTCGGCGGCGCCCGTCGAAGGATCGACGGCAAACACCAGCTGTTTGACGAGCAAGGTGGCGGTATCCGTCCACGCGTCGTTGTTGACGGTAGCGGCGATACTCGCCGTGATCGTATAAGTCCCCGCCACCGAAGTGCCGTCGAACGCCACGCCGCCTTGTTGATACACTACAGGCAAACTGACGTTGCCGTCGAAGTAGGTGATCGCATCCACTCTCGCGTCCACCGATTCGTCCGACTTGCTGACGCCCACATAGTGGCTCAACTTGTCGTAAGCGACGGTGACGTCGCCGAAGTAGAGCGTTCCGACATAACCTTTGGCGGGTTGTCCTTCGGCAAAGTGCAATTTGTTAATGGTCAAACGAGCCGAAGAGGTCCACGCGACGTAGTTGTCGCCCTCCGCGATATGCGCGGTAACGTCGTAAGTCCCCGCGTCGGTGGCACCCGTAAACGCTTGGGCTTCGCCGCCGTTGTAGGAGGCGGTATAACTGACGCTCACGGTCAAGCCGAGGGACTCGTAGTGAATAACGGAGACCATATCGTCCAAATATGCGTTAGAACGATTGACCCCCACGTAGTGCGAGATCGCATCGTATGCGCGTTCGTTGCCGACCAAATAGAGTTGACCGAGGTGTCCGTCTTCGTCTGTAAAGCGAAGTTTTTGGATCTGCAGCGTGGCGACGCTCGTCCAGAACTCGTAGTTTTGCGCTACGTCGTTATCTTCGATCTCGGTCAACGCTTGCACGTAATAGGTACCGGCGTTGATCGCACCCGCAAAGGTATTGGGGTAAGTATCGTTATCCACGGTGTTGTAATAGTATCTGATCTTCGCTGTGCCGTCGCCCGAAAGCAACGCCACCGTTGCGGTTGCGCTATCCAAATATTCGTCGATGGTGTTGACGCCCACGTAATGGCGATCAGCGTCATAGATGCGGGTACTTCCGTTGAGATACAAGGCGGGCAAATGACCCAATGAACCGTCGAATCTCACTTTGTCGACAATGACGGTACCTGTCAAAGTCACGTCCTCGTAGTCGCTATATCCGCCTACTTCGTGGTGCAAAATCGCGGTCAACGCATATTCGCCCGCGTTTTTGATCCCCGCAAAGGAAGATCCGTTAGCTAGCAAAGTGACCGAGGCGGTATCGCCTAACGCCAAACCGTCGCTCAACGCCATACCGCTCGGACGAATGCTAAACGATGACACGAACGATCCGTTGTCGTCCAAGTAGGTTTGGGTCGCACCGTTGACATTGACGTTGACGTGCAAGGTATGCGTATCATAGACTTTTTGGAACACGCTGCCGCTTTCTTCGATCAAACCGAACGTCCTCGCTTGCTCGTTGCCGCTGACCGCCGCCCACATCGTGGCTTTGCTTACCGTCAACGTAGCGGTTGCGCTGTAAGCGTTGTAATCGCGATGCGATACGGTGGCGGTGATTTCGTACGTGCCGGCGTGCAAAGCGCCCGCAAACGCCGAGTCGCCCACCGTATACGATACTGCCGCTTGCTCCGCAAACGAAGTATTGGTACTGGGACTGACCGTCACGGTATCGCCAAGCGAAGCGCGCGAGATGGCGTTGGCATTGGTGGACGTGACCAAATTGAGGAAGTAGTCGCTACCGTCGTAAGTCACCGTTTGTCCGGCAAAGGATATGCCGGAAATGGTGGCGGGCGTAATGGTCAGAGTCCCCGCGATCGTCTTGGCAAAGTAGTTGGAGTTGTACGCGATCGTATTGCTTGCTGCGTTTTCGTTGATATAGACGGTGACGGTATAAACGTCGGCATGCAACATCGACACTTTGCCGTTACCGTACACGATACCGTCCGAACTTCCGCTCGCGGAAGACACGCTGTAGCGGATATTGACGTTTTCTTCAAACTGCGTCTGATTGTCGGTGACCGCATAATCTTTGCTTTCGCCGGTATAAACGCCGGACACGGAAGAAACGCGAATGGACGTGATATCCACCGGCCAAATGATCATCGTATTGGTCAAAACTTTTTGCTCGTAATCGTTGACCGCTTCGCCTATGGCGGTGATGGTCGCCGTGATGCGGTAACTACCCGCGTCTTTGGCGGTCGCGTTGTCGAATGCACCCCTATCCGCAAAGCTGTTAGAACCGGGAGCGGCGTATTCGTAGGTATAGGTCACGCTTGCCAAATCGGAAGTGTTGGCGCCGCCGATCGTCAAGGTGATCTGCGATACGATAGACGTGTTGATGATGTCCGCGCTACGGCTGACGCCCACCGAATAATAGGAATTGGTGTAGTCGTAATGTCTTGGGTTGGTACCGTCCGCATTGGTGGTCAACTCGGGCAAATTGAGATAGACGCTCTCGATCTGGATCGCGTTGACGGTGACGGTGACCTCGGACAAGACGTAATCGACGTAGTTGTCGTTGTGCAAGACGGCGCTTATGCGATAGGTACCCGCATGCAGTAGCGAATGGGTATTGGTGACCGTACCGACGGGATTGGTGTACACGTAGGTATAGGTGATCTCCGCCTCGTCCGTACCCGAAACGTAACCCGCACTAAGAGACGGACGAACGGCGATCGCGTTGACGCCCGCGTCTTGTAACAGAGTAGCGTTTTGAGTATTGACGTTAAGATACCTGACACGGCTGTCGTAGTCGTACGACGTACCGACCAAGTAGAACAGACCGCTACCCGTACCGGTGGTATTGCGCATAGTCGCTTTGTTAATGGTCAGCGTACCCGTGATCACCTTGGACTCGTAGTTGGTGCTTTCCACCCCGTTCACGGTCGCTTTGACGGTCGCCACGATGGTATAGGTACCCGCATTGACGGCGCTATTGCCGTCCACGCCGTTGATCTTGTAGGATACCGAAATAACGGTGTTATCCAGATCGTACAGATCGGTATGCGTTCCGTCCGCCACGTTGACGGACAAACTGTGCGTTTGCTTGTTGTAGTCCACCGCAAGCGTATCGGGCGACATCGTGATCGAATCGCCGTTTGCCGTCTTGATCTCGGCGGTGGCGATCGTCAGAGTCTTGGTAAGCGTGAGGGTGTTGTAGTTGGAATTATCCTCGCCGACCTCGGCGGTCACGACGTACACGCCCACGTTTTTGGCGCCGTTGGTCACACCGACCTCGGCGGTACCGCGCGTGACGCTCAGCGCATAGGACACGGACACCGATTCGCCTAACTGCGTCAAGACGGTCGTTGCCGACGGAGACGCCGCCTCGTTGAGTGACACGTACTGAACGCGCGCATTGTAGACGGTCGAATTGTCGTCCATCGACACCACGATATCGGCGGGAGTGATGGTCAAGACCGCATTGTACCGCGAATGATCGGCGGTATTGGGCACGTTGTACGTCACGTAGTCTTGGTGGCTCAACGTAGCGGTGATCGTATATCCCGCTACTTCTCCATTGACCCACAAAACGTCGGTAGCCGCGTTGGCGTTAGCCCCGGAAGTAGTTGCGCCGCCTTGCGGCGTGATGGTATAAGTCACGGTCAGCACGTCGCCCAAAGCGGAAGTCGTATCCACCGTAACGGCGTGGGAAGTGGTATCGTAGATCACCGTACTGTCGGCGAAATACTTACCCGTGATCGTCGCCTTGTCGATACTCCAACCAAGAGTAGCCCCCGATGCGACGTAATAGTTGTTATTGTTGATGGTGTAAGTCGCTTGGTAGGAGTCGCCCGCATGCAATGCGGTATTGCCCGAGACGGCGGCGTCAAGATCATCGCCCGCGACAAGGCCCGATTGCGCCACGCCGTCCACTTTGCCGACGGAAGGCGTCAAAGTACGGGTTTGGGCGTTGTACACGGTGGTATAGCCCACCCATGCGCCGCTATCGTCGCCCGTCCAGGTGATCTTGAGTCCACGTTGAGCGATGCTCCAAGAGTAAGTAGCGTCCGAACTGATGACGTAGTTGGCGTCCGAAACGGTGATCGTGCGAGTGTAGTTGCCACGGTTGACGTAGGTATAGGTATAGGTAATACCGTATACGGTCGTGCCGCCACTCACTCGATTGCCGCCCGTAACGGACGTGGAACCGTCCACCCCGCCGAGGGACAGGACGTCGCCCGCCACGATGTTGTCAACGAACAAAGTAACGGATTGCTCGTTGCCGTCATACACCGAGTGCGCGCGTGCGTCAGTCCAAGCCAAGCTCAATTCGCGTTGGGTGATCACACCGTTGGTGAGGGTAATGGTCGAATTGGTGAGTTCGGAAGCGTTGCCGTCGTCGCCGAACTTGTAGTTGACCGCGTCGCCCGTGGATCCCAAGCTATAAGTGATGGTCTTGCCTGTGCCCGCATTCTTGTTGTCGTACAAAGCGGTAATGTTGAGGGTATCGCCCGTCAATATCGCGCTGCTATCGTAGTCAAACTCCACCAAGTTGGTACCGTCGTACGTCTTGGACGTGGAACCCATCGTCAAGTGGATACCCTTGCGATAGATAGTAGCCGCCAAAGTCAACACGCCCGGCGTGCCGCCGTTGACGACCACTTCGTAGTTGGCGCTTTGCGTACCGCTGACGACGAACGTAATGGTACGACTGCCGGCAACGAACGAATCGTAGGACGCGCTCAAAGTAACGGGTGCGTCTGCCAACACGCCCGTGTACGTATAAGAGGTATAGGTAGATTGACGATCGTAGACCTTGTCGTAGTCGGTGGCGGTCACGATCAACTGCTTACGGAAGATCTCGCCCGCGACAGTCGCCGAAACGGTCGTGGTTGCGCCCGCATGCAATTCGAACAGGTAATTGAGTCTATCCGCGCCGCTCAAAGCAAACGTCAAAGTGCGGTTGCCCGCCAATGCCGAGTCGTAGGTCGCGGACAAAGTCGCCTTGCCAGCGTCCACGATACCCGTATTATTGGTCGTGTCGAGCGCACCCACCGTGTAATCGGAGTAAACGGTGGTGGTATCGTAATCCCTGCTCCAAGCGGTGGACGCGGTATTGGTGATGACGATGAGACGTTTGCTCACGGTCAACACGCGCTCCACGGCTTGCGACGTGCCGTTGACGTTGTCGCAAGTATAGGTACTGGTACCGCCGCCCACGGTGTACACGATATTGTACGAGGTGGAGCGATACTCTCTGGTGACGGTATTATCGAGGAATTGCGCATAGGTGTACGCCACGCCGTCGATATAAATGGTCATTTGTTGGGGTGTGTAACCCACGATGGTGGGATAATCGGTGTACGGGTTGCCGTCAAACACCTTGTCCACGTCGGCGCTGTCGTCGGTGACGAAACCACCCGGCGTTTGCGCTACGACAAACTTGAAGGCGTAGCCGTTGGGAGCCGCCGTGACCACCGTCGAGGACTTGGGATAGACGACGTTGCTGCCCGCAAAGTAGGTGGGATCCACCATACCGTAATCGTTGCCGTAGACGGTGGTGTTCTCAAACACGAAGTTGCCTGCGTCGCTACCCGTCAGGCTCAGCACCACGTAATAGGTGCCCGCGTGGTTGGGACCGAAGCTATGGAAGCCCACCGTACCGTTGTCGTTAAACACAAACCATTGATGGTCTTGATCGAAGGTGTAGTAGGGGCTGGGATAATTGCTGCTGGTGGGATGATAATGACCGCAGGTACAGAATCCGAAGTAAGTGTACCCGAAGTCAACGTCCGCCGAGGCAAACACACCCGACATGGAAGCTTCGAAGTTGTGATAGATACCGCTGGCAAAACCGATGGACACAGGCCACTCGATGGAAGAACGACTGCCGCTGTTTTCGACGCCCGAACCGTTGCTCGTGAAGTATTCCCAACTCATATCCGCCTTGGCGATCACGAAGGGAGTGATACTAAACGGTAGATTCGTATTGGCGTTGGTCAAGTTGTAGTTAGTGTTGTTGATAGTCAACCTAACGTTGTAATTGCCCACGTTGATCGCATTGACCGAGGACAAATTGTCGGTCGCCACGGCGATCGTATCGCCCGTCACGGCGTTCGTAAAGGACACGTTGAGGTCGCCGATCGTCACCGCCGCGGCCTTGTATTCTACCGAAGTGTTGCCCAAAACAGCAGTCACGTTGCGGCGAGTGACGTTATACGTCCTGGTAACGGTAGCGGGCAGCTTGTAGTTGCCGTTGGACAAAGCCGCAGCCGTCGCGGTATAGGCGGTATCTTTGGCGTTGGTGTTGACGCCACCCGAAACGGTGACATTGACGGTATCGCCCGAACAGGCGTTGCTGACCGTAGCGGTCACGGTATGGGGATTGCCGTCGTACGTCTTGCTAAACGTGTTGCCGCCGTCCATTTGCCATACCAAGATCACTTCTTTTTGGTCAATGCTCCACTCGGCGCTAAGCCCCGTCGCGGGCAAGGCGTAGTTGTCGTCGGACACGCCGATCACCGTGACCATATAGGGAGTAGCGGAGTAATCGACCGCGCCAAAGGTCGTGTTTACGCTATACGCGCCGCCCGATTGGGAAGTCGTGCTAAAGACGTACCTGCCGTTTTGAGGCACGCTACCCGTGTTGTTGACGGTGATGCTCGGTTGATCGCCGGTCAGAATATTGCCGACAGTCAGCACCACACCGTGTTGACTTGCGTCGTATGTCCACGATCCGTCTTGGGGAGCGCCGTTAGTCGTGTCGTAGTTCCACTCGACGGTAAGGACGCGTTTGGCGATCTCCCACTCCCCTTGCAGTCCGGTGTTGGGCAACGCATAGTTGCCGCCCGGGTTGGAAGCGATAGCGGTGATCAAAGCGGTGTACGCGGTGTTCTTAGCGTTGATCGCCAAGAAGGAGTAATCGCAAGTTTGCAAGGTCAACCCGCCCGACGTGTAGGTCGCGCCCACCGTCTTGGCGGGAGTGTTGGTGCCGTCGTTGAGATAACTAAACGTAATGTTTGCGATATCACTCGCTAAGATGTTACCCAAAGTCACGACCACACCGTGCTCGTTGCCATCGTAGACGTAACCGCTCTTGGCGGAGGTCGTATTGAGGTCGGGATCGGTCGCCCACCAAGCGTTGTTTTTGTAGTAAGTAAAGGAGCCCGTCCCAAAACCGATATCGCCGGTTTGATCCGCGCCGTTGTTGTTGAAGATCACTTGCGTGTAAGCGGTAGACAAGGTCGCTTTGTACCAGCCGTCCCCTTCGCTCGTCATCGCCACGCCCGGCCAACCGTTATTGGACGAACCGTTCCAGGCGTAGACGTAAGGCGTAGCCATAGTCTCGGTGTAGAAGTGTACAGTCACTTGATCCGCCTGCGCGGGTTTGGTATCGCTCCACTTGCCGTTGTAGTAGGGCGCGTCTTTGACGAAGACCAAGTCGCCCGAATTGTTAGAAGTGTTGGAAGCGTCCACGAATTGGATACGATTGGCGACGCTGTTGATCGTAGCGCTGTACCAACCGCCGCCAATGGCGGTCATCGTCACGCCGGGATACGATCCGAAATCGGTCGTCTTGGTCTCATAATTGACGTCCGCCTGACACCAAGCGTAAGCGGAGGGTCTGCTCCACCCGTTGGCGTTGTAATAGTACACCGTGGTGCTGCCGGGCGCTTGGGGCAAGCCCACACCCCAGAAATAGGTGGGATAATCGACGCTATACGACCAATCGCCGTATTGATTAGAGCCGTTGTCGCTAAAGATAACGGTCGAATACGAACTGTCGATCAACGCGCCGTACCAGTTGGTATCGCCTATGCGATTCATCGCCACGCCCGGCCAAGCGACGTAGTTGCCCGAGCCGTTGTACGCGTACGCATACGGCGCCGACATACCTTGATGGTTGTAGAAGTAGACGTATGCCATTTCGCCGTGCGAATCGTCGTCGTTCCACTCCAAGCTGATCACGCGTTGCGCGATGTGGTATGCGTTGGAGCCCGAGGAAGTCAACTTGTAGTTGGAAGCCGCCACGTCGGCGGAGTTGGCGTGACCGGAGAGCGCCGCAACGGACGTGATGCCGTTGATGCTGACGGTGTAGTCCCCGTGATTGACGCTAGTAAAGGTATACGAAGAATTGGTCGCGGCGTTGGTAATGGTAGTCGCTTCGTTGTTGTTGGTCGAAGCCAAAGTGAATCTGACCGTCTCGTGAGCGGCGATACCCGCGACCGCCAAATTGAGACCTTGCGAGGTGCCGTCGTACGTGCCGCTGTTGGTGCCGAGCAAACTCCAAGTCAACGTGATCGTCGCTTGCTCGATCGTCCAAGTACCTTTGTTGGTATTGACGTAGTAGTTTTCGTTTCCTTCGTTGTAATCGGTCAAACCGGTCACGACCGCCTCGTAAGAGCCCGCTTTGACGGCGTTAAACGCTTGGGTCAAAGTGGACGAGGACGCTTGACTATACGTTAAATATGCGGAAGAGGGCGATTTACCGGTGTTGGTATAGGTCAGTCGCACCGTATCGCCCGTGGCAATACCGGTCACCGTCAACGTGACGCCGTGCGCCGCCCCGTCGTAGGTGGCGGACGCCGCCGACCATGCCACGGTCAGCAGTTTGGGTGTGATCCGCCAAGTCGTCTGGAAGTTGCTCGCCAAAGTATAGTCGCCGTAAGTATTGGAGATGGATTTGATCTTGGCGACGTACACGTCGCGGTTGGTAGCCGTATTGGCATACTTCGCCGTCACCGACTTGTTGTCCACGGTCACGGTGGTGGTGCCCGTCGTCTCGTAGGTCACGGTGATCACGTCCCCGCTTATTTGATTGTCAAACGTAGCGGTGACAGTATGAGAATTGTGATCGTATTCAAACTCGGTCGTACCCCAGCTGACGTTGGATTGCTCGATAACGCGAGGCAATATCGTCCAAGCGGTTTCGACGTATTGAGCGCCATTGGAGTCGAACGCATAGTTGGTGCGGAAATCGCCCGAGATGGTCGCTCTCGCGGTATAGGAGCCTTGGTGCATCTTGGTATTGTTGCTGTAACTAAAGGTAACGTTTTCGCCGCTGACCGCGCCCGTCGCCACGGCGGTCACCACTTGCTCCGTGCCGTCGTAACGAATAGTCGAAGAGGACAGATCGCTTCCCTTCCATTTCCAAGTGGCGCCGATCACGCATTGTTTGATCGTCCAGTCTTGGCTGACGACCGCGGGCAAGCAATAGTTGGCGTTATTGACCGAAGACACGGTCACGGTATAGGCGCGAGCGTTTTTACCGGTATTGCCGGTGTAAGCGATGCTGACCGAGTCGCCCGAAACGATCGTACTCGACGTGATAGTCGGCGTAACGCTGCGCGTTTTGCCGTTGTAAGTGGTCTGGAACCCGCTCCAGGTACCCAAACCGTCTTTGACCCAGTTGATCCCGACTTCCTTTTGTGCGATAGAATAAGTCTTGAGGTTGTTGTCCGCTAAGGTGTAATAGTTTTTAGACACGCCGACATCCTCGTCCAAAGACGGGATCGTGGCGCGATAGTTGTTACCCGCTTGCGAGGTATACACGAACGTATACGTGTACGTATCAAAACCGGCGTTGGTGGACTTGGTATCGTAGGTAAAGTGGATGTTGCCGCTGTCCACGGCGTCGTTGGCGGCGGTCATGCCCGTGACCGTGCCCAAGAAACCGACGGTATCTCCTTCGATGATACCCGTCAAAATGACGGTGGGGCCTTGCCCTTGTCCGTTGTAGGTCAACGCCGCCGTGTCTTGCCACGAGATCGTGATCGGTCTGGGATTGATACGCCAGTTCAGTTGCCTTGCGGATACCGAGGCGGGCAAACAGTAGTTGGCGCTGCCTGCACCCGAGATAGAAGCGACTTGGGCTGTGTATGAACCCACTTCGGTGGCGGTATTGGATCCTTTCGTCACGTTATAGACCCACTGCCCGTTTTCGACGTAACGCGCCAGGTTGTGCGTCGTATAGCTCACCGAGATGGTGGCGTCGTCCACAAGACCCGTTACGTTGCTGACGGCAACCGTCCAAGCACCGTAGAAATACTCAAACGGCGTGCCGCTGTAATTCCAGTCAAAGCCGACGGGCTTTTGCGCGATGCTCCAATTCCCTTGATTGGAGGGCAGGGTGTAGTTGGTGCTACCGTTGTTAGTAGAGGCGATCGACGTCAATTTGGAAGTATAACTACCGGCGTTGACGCCCTTGAAATCTACCGCCATCGTGGTAGAAGAACCGCTCGTGACAAAACTCGAGCCGGACGGAGAAGTACCGTTGCTCGTGAAATTGATCGTGATCTTATCCGTCTGGACCAAATTGCCCACGGTGACCTTGATACCTTGCGCTTGGGCATTGTAAACAAGTCCCGAGGCGGTCGACCACCCTACGGTCAACGTCCTTGCCGAGATGGTCCATTGATACGACCAGTCGCTTGCTTGGTAACCCGCGTCACCCGAGGTGGCGATGCGGTAGTTGAACGAAGGTTCACAACCGTTGATGGTCAAGGTGTAAGTACCCGCATTGGTCGCCGAATTGGTCACTATGCCGCTATTGGCATAGGTAAACGCCACGCGATCCGTGCCGACGATGTTGCCGGGCGTAGCGATCACGGTATGCACGGCGCCGTCGTAACCAAACGAAGCGGTACCTTTGTCGGACACGCTAAGTATGCGTTTGACAATGACATAAGCACTGCCCGATTCGTTGGACGTCAAGGTATAGTTGGCGACGTTGATACAGTTGCGCGTATTGGCGTCACTACTCGAAGTGTACGTAGCCGAAGCCAAGGCGATACCCGTCACCGCATACGAGTCGGCGTTGATCGAACTGAACGCATACGACGCGTTGTTTTGAACGTTGGTCGAATTGTGTACGATACCTTTGTTGAGATAGTTGTTGTTAGAGAAACTCAAACGAACGGTTTCGGCGTTTTGGATACCCGTAACGCGGGCGACCACACCGTGTGCTTCGCCGTCGTATTGTACGCCGCTGTCGTCGTTGAGCGCGCTCCACGTGATCGTTATCGCTTGTTGCGAAATGGTGTAAGTGTATTGCGTCGTACCCGCCAAAACATAGTTGGCGTTGGAAAGCACGTTGCCCGACGTCAAAGCGATAGTCACCTTGTAATCCGCCGCTCTCACGCCGCCGAAACTGTACGTGTTGCTATTCGACGCCACGTCGATAGTAGCACCCGAAGCGGGCGTCAAACCGCTGACGGCGATTGCCGAATTGGTGCCGATGGTGTAGCCGGAACCGCTCACGGACAAGCGTACCGAATCGCCCGCCGCCAAGCCCGTCAGCGTCAACGTGGCAGGATTTTGTACCGTACCGGTATAAGTCTTGCCGACTTTGCTCCAGCTGGCGTTCACCTGTTTGGGGGTGATCTCCCAACTCTTGCTCGTGGTAGCGGGCAACTGGTAGTTGGTGTTGCTGATCCCCGTCACGGTGGCGGTATAGGTGCCGACCGCTCTGCCCGCAAAAGAGGAAGGAGTCAACGTCACGGTATCCGTACCGACGAGGCTCGAGGAGCTGACCGCCGCATACACGTAACGATCGCTGCCGTTGTATTCCGCTTTGAAGTTGGCAAAGGCGGGCGTTGCCGTATCGGTCGTCCAAGTCAGATCGACGATCTTGGGCGAGATCGTCCAAGTGCCACTCAAAGTGGAGCCGTCCTTAAACTTGTAATTAGTCGAATTGAATCCGGTCAACGTAGCGGTATAGTGACCCCCGCCCACGTTGGCGTTGACAGCCTTAAAGGTCTTCGAAACGCTCGTTGCGTTGCCGCTCGACGTGAAGGTACCCGTTCCCGACGGATTGGAACCGTCTGCCGAAAAAGCAATGCCTACTTTGTCCGTCTTGACGAGATCGCTGACGGTGACCGAGATGCCTTGTTCGCTTCCGTTGTAAGTTAAAGTACCCGCGGGCATCCACTCCACGGTCACGGGACGTTTGTTGATCGTATAGTTACTGTTGCCCGATACCGAGAGCGTATAGTTGGTCACGCCGGCGTAAGTGCCGCTTGACACCGCTTTGATGCTCGAGATCGTCACGTTGTACGCTTGATCGTTGGCGTTGACGGAACCGAACACCCGAGCACCGTTGCCGTATTTGGTCGTACCGTTGTCGATACCCAAGGTGGCGTATGCCAAAGTAGAAGAGGTGTTGAAAGACACCGACTCGCCGTTTTGCAAACCGCCGATGGTGGCGGTCACGCCGTGCGAAGTCCCGTCGTAGTTGGTCGAACCGGTCCCCGTAAAGGTCACGGTAACGGTGGCTTTGCCAAGCGAGAAGTTGGAGCTTGTCACGCTGGAAGCGCTCAACTTGTAGTTACTCATGCCGTTGAGAGCCACACTCGCGCCGTAATACCCCGCTTTGCCCGCTTGGTAATTTTGGGTCGCCAATCCGCTGTCATTCGCTTTGAGCGACAAATTGCCGGTAGGCGTGATACCGCTTCCCGCTAAGTTGCTACCGCCGTTAGACACTTTGGCGGTCGTCGTGTTAGTCAAATTGATGGTCTCGCCCGGCACCGCGTTGGAAACGGTCAACGTGGCGATCGTTTGCAAACTGCCGTTGTAAGTAGGCGTCGTCGCGGGCGTCGAGAAACTCAACGTCAACTGGCGTTGATTGATGGTATATTGAGTATTGGCATTACTCGCACCCAAGTTGGCGACCAAAGTGTAGTTGGCGTTGGACGCATAGGTACCGCTTACACTCGAGATCTCGACCGAACTCACCGAGTAAACGCCTTTGTTTTTGGACGTGAAGTTGTACGCGCCGTTTCCGACCGCAGCGCTCAATCCGTTGCCCGCATAGGTCGTAGTCACGGCAAAGGTCACCTTGTCCGTTCCTTGAATATCCGAGATCGTCACCGTCACGCCGTGATTGTTGCCGTCATAATCGCAACTGCCCTTGCCCGACCAACTCAACGAGATCGTGCGCGCGGCAATGGTCCACGACGCGGTCGTTTCGCTCATCGTATAGTTGTTATCCGAAAGCGATACCGACACCTCGTAGTACCCCGCTTTGACGGCGGTATGCGCCTTGGTATTGGCGGCGGAAGACAAGGCATAACCCGTCGTGGGAGACAATCCGCTGTTGTCCAAACGAGTCGCTTTGCCGCTGTCGGTGTAAGCGGAAGCGGTCAAGCTCATATTGACCGATTCGCCGCTGACGATACCGCTCACGGTCAAGGTCTTACCAAGACCTTGAGCGGTGTACGTTTGGGTATCGGCACCCGACCAAGAGGAAGTCAGCGCCTTTTTATTAATAATGGTACGCGCGCGAACGCTGCCTGTCGCCACGTTAAGCGCAGTGGACGTAGCGTTTTGCTTGTACTTGTTGGAAGAGTTGGTCAACGTGTAGTTGGTCGCCGCGGCATAATCGGTCCCTTGCGCGGCGTAGATAGCGGACACGTACACATCGTACGAGCCGTCCACGTGATCTTTGGAGGACAGAGTCTTCGCGACCCCTTCGCTCATCCAAGTGTTGTTGCTCTGCACGCCTTGGGTTGTGTAATTGTTGGCGCCCAAAGTCAACTGCACCTGCTCGCTTGCCTGTAATCCGGTCACGGTCAAAGTCACGCCGTGCTGCGCTCCGTCGTAAGTGACGGTCTTGGTCATCACGCCGCTCGATACCGAGTCGAAGTTGCCGTCCAAAGACGCCCACGTTAAGGTCAACGTCGCTCGGGCGATCGCCCCGTCGTTGAAGGTGAGCGTATCCATCGTGTAGTTGCTCATGCCGTTGAGAGCGACCACCACTTTGTAGCTGCCTGCTTTGGCGGCTTGATAGGCGATAGTTACGTTTCCGTTGGCGGCGGCAAGACCCGAAACGGGAGCGGTGGCGCCGTGACCGCTCAACGCGCCGCCCGAAGGAGCGGTAGCCGTCACGGTACTTGTGATATAGATGGTGTCGCCCGCCACGGCGTTGGTCAACGTGAGATTGGCATACGTTTGCACCGTGCCGTTGTAGGTCGCAGCGACCGAAGACATGGAAGCGGTGAGGGAGCGCGCGCTAATGGTCGTTTGGATCTTGTTGGCACTGTCGGTCACCGATTGCCCGCTCGTTAATAGCGCCGTAGTACCGCCCGACGTCTTGAGCAGGTTGCTGCGGTAGTCGTAAGCGTAGTTTTTGGCGTCGCTGTACGTCTTACCGGTCGCGCTGTTGATCCCGGTCACCCACACGGTATACGCGGTAGCTTGCGCATTGACTGCGCTAAAGACGTAACTCGTATTGGATACTGCGGTGGAGTTGTTGGCGATGCCGTTGGTGGGATAGGTAGAGGTGGTAGACAGTTTGATCGTCTCGCCCGCGACGATACCGCCGACCGTCACTTTGACGCCGTTTTGACTGCCGTCGTAAACGTAACTGCCCTTGCCGACCCTGCCGTCTTTGGTAAGGTACGCGTTGCCCGAAGTCAAATTGTTGTTGGCTTGCCACGTCAAAGTAAGCAAGCTGCGATAGAAGGTCGCCGAAGCGGTGGCCGTTCCTTTGAGCGTATAGTTGCTCATACCCACCAAGGAGACGGTGAGCGAGTAGTTGCCCGCCTTGCCCGCCTGATACGTCTGCGATATCGTACCGCTATCGGGCGCGGTCTCGGTCTTGTTGCCGGTCGGCGTCAGACCCGTATTGGTCATGGTGGTATTTTCACCGTAATACTTGGTCGTAGAAGCGGTGTTCCAAGTCACGCTTTCGCCCGCAACGATACCCGACAAAGTCAAAGTCGCTATGGTCTTGAGGCTACCGTCATACGAGGGCGAAGCGGTCACCCACGACGCCGTGATCTCTTTGGCGTTGATGGTGAGGGTCGCTTCGGTCTGGGCAAACGAATAGTCGTTGACGTCGGCGTAAGTGCCGCTTACCCCGTACACCGTGCTGACCGTCAATTTGTAGGTGCCCACGTTGGTCGCGCCAAATTGATAGGCGTCGTTGTCCAACCAAGTATCGTTGTTGGTCCAGCCGTTGGAAGTAAAGGCCTTGTTGGCGCTGTAAGTCAAACGTACTTTGTTGCCACCGACAAGCCCCGCCACCGTGACGGAAAGGTTTTGTTGCGCACCCGTATAGGTCACCGTCTTGTCGCTCATCGTCAGGGTCAACGCCGCTTTGGCAATCGAGAAGTTGGACGTGGCGCTACCGCTTAGCGTGTAGTTGGCCGTATCGTTGACGGCAAGCGAAATGGTATAGTACCCCGCCTTGCCCGCTTGATAGTTGATCGTGATCTTGCCCGCAGAGTCGGCAGTGTAACTATTGCTGCCCGAAGGAGTTATACCCGTATTCGACAAAGAGGTATTGCGAGTGGTATCGGTATAACTTGCCACGGTACTCGTCAATCCCAGCGCGTTGCTCGGTATGGCGCCCGTCACGGTGAGGGTGCGCCCCGTCTGCAGTGCGGCGTTGTAAGTCAAAGTCACGTCGTCGGACCAACTCAACGTCAGCTGGCGTTTGTTGATGGTCAAGGTCGCGCTCTTGGCAGTCAGGTTATAATTCTCTTTGCGCGCTTGTCCGCCGACTATGGCATTGAGGGCGGTCACATTGACGGTGTACGTCCCCGCGTTGGTCGCTCCGAACTTGTAGGCGGTGTTGTTAGTCACTTGGGTGGAATTGCTTGCGATCTCTTTGGTAACAAACGTACTGCCCGTATTGGTAATGGTCAACTTGGCTTTTTCACTGCCCTGCAGACCGCCGATACTTACGGTCACGTTGTGCGCTTGTCCGTCATAATCGACGGCAACGTTTGCCATCGTCAAAGTAAGGGTGCGTTTGCCTATCGTCCAATTGGCGGATTTGGAGCCTCCCAAGGTATAGTTGGGCATATTGTCAAGATCGATCGCCACCTCGTAATACCCCGCCCAGATCGCGGTGTACGCTTGGCTGCGCGAAACGGCGCCGCTTGCTAACGTCAACGAGGCGGCGGTGGGCGTCAAGCCGCTCCCGGAAAGAGCGGTACCCTTGCCGCTGTCGGTGTAAGCGGAAGCGGTGTTGGTCAAAGTAAGGTTTTCGCCCGCCACCATACCCGTGACGGTAAGGGTGCGGCCTTGTCCCGCGCCCGTATAAGTCAAGGTATTTGCCGCGCTCCAGGAGGCGGTCAAAGCCTTTTTGTTGATCGTCAAAGTCGCGCTCTTGGCGGTCAAGGTATAATTCTCCTTGCGCGCTTGCCCGCCGACTATGGCGTTGAGGGCGGTCACGTTGACGGTGTACGTCCCCGCGTTGGTCGCTCCGAACTTGTAGGCGGTGTTGTTAGTCACCTGGGTGGAATTGCTTGCAATCTCTTTGGTAACAAACGTACTGCCCGTATTGGTAATGGTCAACTTGGCTTTTTCACTGCCTTGCAGCCCGTTGATACGGATCGTCACTTCGTGCTGTTCGCCGTCGTAGTCGACCGTCAACGAATCCATCGTCAAAGTAAGGGTACGCGTTGCGATGGTAAAGCTACCGGGCTTTACGCTCGTCATACGATAGTTCGCGCTACTAAGGCTGACGGTCGCGTCGTACGTCCCCGCGTTGACGCCCACCACGCGCACGGTCAAAGTGCCGGTCGCGTTGGCGCCGGGTCTTGCGTACTGCATCGTGCCCGCCGAAGTCGTCAACACAAAGCTTTGGCTATCGCGCACGTAAATGGCGTTGGTGCTTTCCGAGGCGATATTCGCTTTGGTCGAGGCAAAGTGCTTGACCGTAACGGTCGCCTTTTTGCCCATGGGGTCGGCATTGTAGGTATAAGAAGACCCCGAAGCAAAATAATCGCTCCAAGCACTCAACGTCACGGTCTTGGGGGTAATGGACCACGCTCTTGTGGGATTGGACAACACAAAACCGCTGTCCTCGGCAAGAGACGCCGAAATACTATAGTCTTTGGCGTCGATCCCTGTATTGTTGGTCAGAGTGATCGTGCCCAAATCGCCGACCGACAGGCTGCGGCCGCTGTTGTCGTCGTACGCCACCGCGCTGACCGCGAGGGTGTAGGTCACCCCGCCGTACGGCAGAGCGATGGTCTCGGTACCGTTGTAGGTACCCCAAGTCACGGTCTGACTGCTACTATTGAGATAAGTGACCGTCCAGCCGGTGATCTTGGCGACGTTTTGGTAGATGTCAAATTCCAACATATTGTTGGAAGGCAAGGTATAGTTGGGATTGCTGACCGCCGTAAAGCTACAAACGTAGG
The DNA here is from genome assembly GCA_902797685.1 of uncultured Eubacteriales bacterium. Taxonomy (GTDB): domain Bacteria; phylum Bacillota; class Clostridia; order Christensenellales; family CAG-1252; genus RUG14300. Next base: position 46,644 of record CADBTQ010000089.1, read on the forward strand.
TCGCGCAGGTAGTCTTGTAAAACTCCACGACGAGGCCGGCTGCGCCCGAGATGGTCAAAGGATTGGGTGTAGAGTTGTTGCCCGCGGTCAAGGTCACGCTATCGCCCGCGAACACGCCGCTGACCGTGGCGCGCAAGCCCTGGGTGTATTGAGTGCCGTCCGCCTTTTTGGCGACATATTGGAAGCCCAAATGATTGCCGTCCCCGTCCAAACCGCTTTGGTTGGAAGTCACCGTCGTATACGTTGTGCTATCGCAGTAACCTCTTGCCCAAGAGATGGTCAAAGGTTTGGGCTCGATCTTCCACTCGGCGCTGGCGGCGTCGCCCGTGTAGTTGGACGCGCTCTCCCCTTTTGCCGTGGCGCCCGAAGCAAACAGCAGCCCATCGTCTCCCGAGAAGTTGGTACCCATGGGATTGGAGAGCGCGACTTTGTAGGTGGCAACGTTAGTCCCCAAAAAGTAGTACCCCGAAGTACCCAACCGAGTACCGCGACTGGAAGCGCTCGTGCGCTTGTTCAATGCGGAAGAGGTGGTCGTGGTCGTGCCGTAATAGGCGCAGCCCGTCAACGTCACGGTATCGAAGTCCACCGTGTCTTTGGTACTCGTGCCGGGCAGGTTGAGCAGTCCGCTGATGGTCATCTTTTTGCCCATCAGTCCCTTGTTGTACACGAATTCGCTGCCCGAGGCAAAATAGTTGACGTCAAAATTGTACATCAACGTCTTGGGCGTCACCGTCCAAGTGATCGGCTTGCTTTGGTAAGCGGATTGCGCCAAAGAGCCGGCCAACACGTAGTTACTATCGGGTTTGAGATAGATGACCACGCTATAGGAGCCGACGTCCATCTTTTTGAGGTGGAGCGTATTGGTAGAAGACGTCACGGTAGCGGGCGTGTACGTATTGCCGCTGATACGCCCCAGCTGCTTGGTGCAGGCACTATCGTAATAGGCAGTCATAGCACCCGCGCCCGACAGCAAGCCCGTCACGGTCACCGTATGGCCCCGCCAATCCGCGGTGTAATCGAACGCTTCGCCGTTTTGACCCGTCAAAGACAACGTCACCGACTTGGGGGTGATACGGAACAAACCGTAGACGTAACCCGTGCCGTTGGCGATACCGATATCCGTGCCGTAGAGGGTATTGTATTCGTTGATATATTGCGCCGTATTGTCACCGGTGGAACGGGGACCCGCCGCAAAAGAAAACACGCCCGTCGAGGTCTCTTCGGGAGTGACGGCGGGATAACTGTTGTGCGTCAGGCTGCCGCCTTGCTGCAAACCGCTCACGTCAAAATTGTAGTTATTTTTATACACCGCCAACAAATTGTTGACGTTGTAGGTCACCGAATAAAACCCGGTATCTTCGCCCGAGGTACGGGACAGCACGTTGGCGCTGGCAAAACCGCCCGTATCGACCGCGCTCACGTAGGTGCCGTTTTCCACCAAACCCACGACGCTGACCGCCCAAGTCGAATTGGTCGCACTCGCCTGGGTCTTGTAAGGATCGGTAGCGACGGAGGAGGGGTCGGTAAAGCTGACCACCCGCTTGACGTAACTGGCAGAATCGTTTTCGGCGCCCGAACCGTCCGCCTTGCCGTACTCTTTGCTGACGCTCCATACGTAGATATCCGCGTCAATGGGGGTGATGGTATAGGTGATACTGGTGGTCTCCAACTTTTGCTTGTTGGTAGAGGTGGTATCCACCCAATAGTAATTGGTATTGGCGGTATCCGCCGTGCCGGAGCAGGTCAACAGTACGCTGGTGATGGCGTACGTCCCCGCGTTGCGGATTTCGGTGCTAAAACCGGTACCCGAGGTAAAGCCGCTGTAGCGGGGGGTATACGAGTGACCCGGCGAACCCAGTATCAGTCCCTTGGTAGTACCGTAGTAGCTGACCCCCTTGTTGTATTCGGCATTAAACGCCCCCGTCTCGAATCCGTCGGCGACCGACACGGTCAAGAGGGCGATCAAACCGCTGGTAGTACCGTCGTACCGGCGGCTGTTGGTGCCAAACCTCGCCGTCAACCCGATGGGATTGATGGTCGGTTGGATGTTGATGGAAGGCGTGCCGTTGGTGACCAAGGTCACGTTACCGCTGGTGTAGGACACCGAGGTCGTCAAGGTGTAAGCGGTCGCCAACTTGGCGATCTTGGTAGTCCCGATATAGTAATAGCACGCCTCGTCCACGTCAAACAGAGCGTGAGGGTATTGGGTGTTGTTTTGGAAAGAGACCGCGTTACCGCCGTTTTTCCAAGTCCAGGTGATATCGCTCGTATTGGCGATGGCGTGGCTGAAAGTCACGCAGTTGTCGAGGTAAAAAGGCGTGCCGTACGATACTTGGGTATCCGCATACGCCGTCTTGGTGACGGTGGCGGCTTTCAAGGTGTGTTTGAGATAATAAACCGTAGAGGACTGCGTCGTATTGGCGGCTATAGACGAGGACGTACTACCCGAACACGTAGCCGCCGTATACCAAGCGTTGGTGTCAAAACCCGCTATGGGGTTAAACTGGGTCAGATCGTCCTGGTAGTTGCTGTTGCGCCCGCCCGGATTGGCGTTCATGCTCGACAGAGTCAAGCCGCCCGTGTAGGTGCGCACGTAGGGCGCGCGCACCAATTTGAAAGAAGCGGTCCCGCTGTTGGCACCGAAGTAGACGTCCCAAGCGTTGACTTGGTAGTTTGCCTCTTTCCAAATGGCGTAATAGGTCGTGCCCGTCTGACTGGCGGCGCCGGACACGGGCGTGCCGCTCGTGCTGGCGCTCCAACCGACGAAGTAATACCCCGTCCTCGTCCAATAGGTCGCCGTAGGCATGGTAAAGCTTTGGGTGGAACTCGTCTTATAGAAGGTGACGGCGCTACCCGACGCACCGTTGGGGTTGAATGTTAACGTTTGTTTATTCGTGGTCGTGCCTCGTGTGATATTAAACGTCGGCGTTACCGAGGTCGTACTCCAATGATATGAACCCGTGCCTTTATCGTGCCCATCGGTTTTGTACTGACCAACCAGTTTTAATGTAATCGAAGAGACCGTTCCGCCCGACTTACCAATAGTAGCGGTTTTGGAAGAAGAGCTAGATTGAGTAGCGTACTTTGTACCCGAATTACCACCGCCCCACCAATTGGACCCTACTTTCGCTTCCACTTGATTTAGGCTGAATAACGTAGTATCCGACCCGCCGACATTGTAATACACAACACCCTTTGAATATGCGTAATAATCCGAGGTGTGACCGCCGGATGCGGACATATAGCTGTCATTGTTGCCGTATACCGTTCCGATAGTGACGTTCAAAGAATAACCGTAATTAGAACTCGTGTTTGTCCAGTGTCGTAATGCACTGGGAACGGTAATACTTGTTGACTTGGCGGAACGATCTTTCCAACTGTTTGCGTCCGACTTCTCCGAATAGCTGTCGCTCATCGCGCTAAACGAGCCGGTAAAATCTACATACTGAGCATATAGCGTTGTATTCGCCGAAACGTTAGAACCGGTAAACTCCATGATACGAGTTCCGCCGCTCGTCGCCGTATACCAACCGGAGAAAATCTTGTTACCGATCTTGAGATACGTCGGAGAGGGGAAATAGGTGTAACTGAGAGCGACACCGCTTGTCACGACCACGGTGCCTGCGGTACCGCTGGTATTGACCGAAGAACTGCTGTTACTGCACTTGAATGTCAACGTGTATTGGGTAACGCTTTGGCGCCAGCTGCTCCAAATATAGAAGTTGCCGCAAACGTAGTTGAACGTCGCCACACGACCCGATATGGTGTTGGCTTCCACCGTGTAACCCGCCATAGGCCCGGAAGTATAGTACAAGTGCACCGAATCGAGAGTATAAGACTGAGTGCCTTCCAAGGGACCGCCCTTGCGACCCGTGATCGCATTGTAAGTGACGGTCACTTTTTGGTAGTGAGTATCCGTCTCGACAGCCGACGAAATGGTAAAAGTCGCGCCGTTAGCGGCAAAGTTTGAGGAGTTGGCTGTGGGCAAGGGCTTGACGTTGGCGCCGCCGTTGAGATAGTAGTAAGCGTCCGTATAAGTACCGCTGGTTTGGCTGTTTTGAATGGCGATCGCCACGTATTTGGCGGTCAAAGTCAAATTGCCCGTCACCTTGCTGCCCTCGATGGTGCCGCCGACCGTAAAGTCGCCGCTGTAAATGCCCGTTGCCGTCCAGCCCGAGAAGGAGCCGGGACTTGAGAACAAGGTGGTACCGATGGGGGTTTTGAGATCGTTGTCGTAGTAGATGGTACGGGTAAGGGTCTTGTTGCTATTGGAGCGGGTATAACCCGTTACGGCGGCAAACGCCAATTCGGGCGAGTTCATCGTAAGGGTGTAACTCTTGGGGGTGTATCCCGTCCAGATAAAGCATCCGCCCTGCAATTTGCCGTTGCCCATGGTGGCGGGAGCCGACCCGCTGAACGTGGGGGCGGTGCTACTGCCACCGAAGTTGGAGGGGGTCAGTTTGATCACGCCCGCGGTGGTGTAATAACTTGAGGTGCTGCTGTAGCCCAAAGAGGGGTTGCTCCCCGCAAAATACACTCTCCCCAACCCGTTGTAGTTGGCGATGGAGGACGTAAAGCCCAAGTAAATGTTGTTGACGTTGGTGCTATCCGTCGTACCGCTGTACGAGCCGAACTTAAAGCGCAACGTATTCCAAGACGATTCGTTGGAGAGATTGGAAGTAACGGCGGTACGAGAGGTAAGGGAAGATGCGGTCACGTTGTATTGCAAACCCGCTCTCACGGTACTCCACTTGGCGATAGCGTCGCCCGAAGTATTGTGTTGGATACCCACGTTGACGTAAGGATCGTCTTTGAGGGTGAATTCCAAGCGGAAGTCGCTCCAAGTCAAGCGCAGATTACGAGAAGCAGGCCACCACACACCTTCGATCTTGTTGTAAGTCTGCACGCAGAAATAGTAGGTGCCGCTTGCATTGATCGTGCCGAAACTGCCCGAGGACAAAGTATGAGACAAAGTATTGGCGCCCGCATCCTTGATCATGGTCGCGTCGGGATGGGCACCCTGCCCTTGGGTAGACGACGTAGCGGAAGTGGAGGTACCGGAAGTGATGTTGACGCAACAATAAGTGGACGTATCGTCACCGTTGAAACAGTTGAACGAGCCGACTAATTTGATATTGTCTACTATGCCTTGCGCCATCAAGTCTCGAATACCGGCGGGAACTCGGAAATAGGTGGTGGTATACAAATAGCCGTTGGTGGTATGGAAAGCGCTGTCGTCGTCGATTTTGAAGCCGTTGCCGTCGGAAGAAATACAATTACGGCTATCGGTAACGTCGGAATCGTTGTCCTTGTGGAGAAAACTGGTCAAGCTGTAAAACGTATGGTTGCTATTGACGCCTTGCAAGTAGCTGTTGTACAAATACAGCGTAAACGTTCTGTTGACGTTGGACGAGGCGATTTGGTTGTGAAGGTAACCGTAACTGTACGAAGCGGATTTGGACGCGTCGGCGCTGCCCTGCGAAGTCAAGCCGAGGGTCAAACCAAGTAAAATACCAAAAAGAAGAACACCGACGATCGCCCAAAGAGCGGCGGTCTTGACGGCGGTGATATTGCGTTTGAAAGTAGCAGTGTTGTGTTGCATACGTTACTCCTTGTCTCTTTATCCAAGCGCCGAGACAGTGCGCAAGTATATACACGCGTGTGCGTGATACAGTTTCTGTATAAAGAATAATACAAGGGGCGGCAAAAATCAACACAAAGTGTATAATTTTCATCTACTTTTCACCATTCTTATCCCGTGGGAAATGTAGATTAAATTTTGTTAATACATCAAAACGGTACAAACAGACCCGTCATTCTGAGGGGATTTACTCCCCGAAGAATCTCATCCGCATTTCCATCGTCATACCGAGTGAGCGAAGCGAGTCGAGCGTATCTCATCCGTATAAGCGTCCCTTGTTAAAGGGAAGAAGGCCGCTCGCGGCGAAGGGATTTTGCGTGAGCCGTCATTCTGAGCGAAACACCGTAGGTGTGAAGTCGAAGAATCTCTAGGGCTATGCTACCTTTGCGAGTGCCTTTACCCCGCTTGAGTGCTGTCCTTGAGATTCCTCCACGCGCTCGTCCCTCGCTTGGTCGGAATGACATTGGTAAGTGGGGTATAGTCTCGTCATACCGACCGCAGTATCGCTTGCGATACGAAGTGGAGCGTATCTCATCCGCTTTTTCATCGTCATACCGGTCGATTGTCCGAAAGCACAACGTGCTGATGGCGCAACGGCGCAACCGTAGTGGGAAATAGAACTTAGATTCGCTCGACTTCGGACTTCGTCCTGCGCTCGGAATGACGGTCAATACATCCATCGTCATACCGACCAAGGCATTTGTGCCGCGTGGAGCGTATCTCATCCGCTTTTTCATCGTCATACCAGTCTATTGCCCGAAATGACTTATACCACAAAAACTCGTGCAATATGCCACTTTTTTAAAAAAACACCGACAAAAAAAGCGCTCGGACGGAAACCGAGGAGCGCGCGATTTGCTCATACGTTTATGTATGCTTTTAACCCTTTACCCCTCATCTCTCACCAAACAAACCCCTAGACGAGGGTCACGTCGTCCGTTTTATACACTTACTGTATATATCGACGCCCTATTGTTTTCGTCCTTCTTTGCGTAATGCAAGAGCGAAGGACGTATTGGATATACAGTTAGTGTATATTCCCCTCCACTTTTTCTCTTTGTCTCTCGCCTTCAAACGCGTTTGGGGCAATGCAACGGTTAGCTTGCGCACGGTGGGTATGATCGATACAACAAGGTGATCGGTGCATATTGCACCACACCCTATCCGTATAGCGCCACGCCATACAAAAACCCCTCTCGTGCGGAACTTGAGGGGTTTGCGAATGATTTGACGATACGGGGTGATACCGCTTAGATGATGCGGATGCCGCGATCGGCTTCCACGATACCGACTGCCGACACGTCCAAGGCAAGGAACACCGAGTCGCCCGCCGACACGTTGTCGCCCTCGCGCAAGTACACGTTGACGATCTTGTCGCCGACCTTGCACACGGCAAAGGATTCGGCGCCGTAATCGACGATAGAGTCAATCACGGCCGAGATACCGTCCTCCGCCAATTTGACCGAATACGGGTCAAAATCGACGTCCAAACGGATATCGAACGCTTTGCGACCCGCGGCGTTGAACAGTTTTTGTTGCACGTACTCGGTGCAATAGAAGATCTTGCCCTCCACGTTGATACCGAAGTTGAAGTCCTTTTTGCCGGTGCGCTCCTTGTCCATCTTGGCGGACAGCACGTTAAAGAGGTTAAGAGCGGGCAACTCCTCGCCGCCGGCAACGGATACCTTTTTCCAGTCGATGTCCGTGTTGATCTTTTTGAGGTCGTCACGGAAGTCCTGATTGCCGATGGCAAACACGGGTGCACCGCCGAAGTCGAAGCGCAACAGTTTGGTCTTGCCGATGGTCTCGACGCCCTTGACCTCTACGCTAAGAGCGCCGCCCGGCACCTCGTGCGCAAATTCGGAATGCGGCAAGGGGCAGATCGCGCCGACAAAGGCTTTTTTGCGGTACTTCTCGGGCACTTCGTCAAAGGGAACGGTGTGTTTGGGATCGCCCTCGGCGATCTCCTCGTTTGCCCCTTGTCCGTCAAAACGGAAGGCGTCCGAAGGAATGGCGAATTGATACTCGCCGTCCGAGAGGGCGAGCGCCTTAGGCAGGTCGAACTTGATCCCGCCGAAGTCCACTTTGCCGCCCTTGACCTTGCCTTGGAGCAGGTTGACGGCGGGCACTCTGGGCATGATGCTGACCTCGGTGTCGTGGTCGAACAGGTGGATGCGGGTGGGATCCAACGCCACTTTGATTGGTTGATCGACCGAAAGTTGGATGCGGGGGTCGACTTTGAGCACCAAGCGGGTGCCGCTGTCCGAAATGCTGTCGCTGTTGGGGTCCAATTCGCAGTACACGATGGACTCGGAGCCCAACGCCTCGATGATACCCACCGAGGTATCCAAAGCGGTCTTGGGATGGGCGGCGACGAACTCGTCGTCGTAGTGCACGTCCTCGGGACGAATGCCCAACGTGACGACGGTCTCCCCGTCAAAATACTTACTTTGCGCCTTGACCAAGCACTCGGCGGGCACCAACACCTTGCGGTCGTTGGCAAAGGTGATCTCCACCTCGTCTCCCACCTTGCGCAAAGTCGCGTCGAAGAAGTTCATCTGCGGGGTGCCGATAAAGCCCGCCACGAACTTGTTGCCGGGATAGTCGTACAGGTTTTTGGGAGTGTCGATCTGTTGCACCACGCCCAACTTCATGACCACGATACGGGTACCCATCGTCATGGCTTCCACTTGGTCGTGGGTGACGTAGATAAAGGTGGTGGCGAGTTGCTTGTGCAGTTTGCTGATCTCGGTACGCATTTGCGCGCGCAATTTGGCGTCCAAGTTGGACAAAGGCTCGTCCAACAAAAACACCTTGGGGCTACGCACGATGGCGCGGCCTAAGGACACACGTTGACGTTGACCGCCCGACAGAGCGCGGGGCTTGCGGTCGAGGAATTGGGCGATGTCCAACTTTTTGGCGGCTTCGTCCACGCGCGCCATGATCTCCTCTTCGGAGAGGTCTTTGCGCAATCTCAGTGCAAACGCCATATTTTCGCGCACGGTCATGTGGGGATAGAGAGCGTAGTTTTGGAATACCATGGCGATGTTGCGATCCTTGGGCTCCACGTCGTTGACGACTTCGTCCCCGATCATCAATTCGCCCGCGGTGATCTCTTCGAGCCCTGCGATCATGCGGAGGGTGGTGGACTTGCCGCAACCGGAGGGACCGACGAACACGATAAACTCTTTGTCCTCGATCTCCATGCAGAAGTCGTTGACGGCTTTGACGCCGCCGTCGTAAACCTTGTAAATGTGTTTCAAACTCAAACTTGCCATAATAATACCTCTCTATTATTGAACCAAAATGTATGCGCTGTAAGCGGGCAACGTAAAGGTGCCGCTGACTGTGTTTGTACTATCGAAATCGAAGCCGGCTTGGGAAGCGATCACCCGCCAAGTACCCGACAGGGGGTTGCCGTCCACCGCACTCAGATCGATATCCATCGAATAGCCGTAGGGGTTGAGGACGACGGTCACTTTGTTGTACTCGTCGGACGCGATCTCTTTGCCGAAGGTGTACACCAAACAGCCGTAGAAATCCCCCGTGGTCGCCTGCCCCGATCCTTTGGCGATGGACGTAAAGCGACGGGTGCGCAACTCGATCAAGCCCTTATACCAATCGCAAAGGGACTTAAACTCCTCTTGGCGCTGATAGTCGATGGCGTTGATCTTGTCTTGGGCGTTGTAGCTGTTGTGGTTGCCCACCTTGGTACGAGCCATCTCCTCTCCCGCCAAAATGAACGCCGTACCCTTGCTGGTGAGGGTCAGGGTCGCCGCCAACATATTTTTGCGTTCGATCACCGCGTTGCGCTCGCTGTAAATGGTGGGCGACTTGTCGGACACGGTGGTGTTGATCAACTGATCCCACAAAGTGTAGTTGTCGTGCGAGGTGGTGTAGGTGATGGTGTGCGAGGGGCTGGTGGACACCACGCCGTCCCCCGAGTAATTGAGGAACAAGCCGTTGATACCCGCTTTGACTCGGTTGAGGTTGCCCTCTACCGCGCCTTGCACGTAACCGACACCCCCGTCGTTGTTGCCCTTGATGCCCTCGCGCATACGGTCGTTGAACGCCGCCACGCGGCTATCCAACGCGTTGAGGTTGTCGGACGAGGCGCTGATCTCCCCGGTGTGAGGATCGAGACCCAACGCGCCCGCCGCCCAAGGCTCGCCGTACACCAAGATCCCCTGTCCACCGGGCAGTTGATCCAAGGCGTGGCGAACGGCGTTGATAGTGGTCACGTCGTGGATCGCCATCAAATCGAAGCGGAAGCCGTCCACGTGGTATTCGCTCGCCCAGTAGCTTAGCGAATCGATCATGTATTTGCGGTACATGGCGCGCTCGGAAGCGGTCTCGTTGGAACAGCCCGAGCCGTCGGACAGATTGTAGGCGCCCAAGGCGTTGACCGTCCAACTGTTGTAGCCGAAGCTGCCCAAGTCGGAAGACAAGGCTTGGCGGTAGTAGTAGCCGGGCACCGTCTTTTCGAAGTAGCTGTCGGCGGTGTAGGTGTGGTTGTACACCACGTCCATGATCACGCCGATGCCCGCTTGGTGCAAGGCTTGCACCATCTGCTTGAACTCGTTGATACGCACTTCCCCGTGCTCGGCGTCGGTGGCGTAGCTACCTTCGGGCACGTTGTAGTTTTTGGGGTCGTATCCCCAGTTTTGCTTGGTGGTGTAGTCGGTGTTGTTGATGTACTCCTCGTCCACGGTCGAAAAGTCGTACACGGGGTTGAGATGCACGTAATTGACGCCCAACTCTTTGAGATAGGCGATACCCGAGCGAAGGGTGTCCGACCCCTTGACGTAAGCGTCGTCCTCGGTAAAGGCAAGGTATTTGCCCTTGTAGGTCAAACCGCTGTCGGGCGAGATGGAGAAGTCGCGCACGTGGATCTCCCAAATCACCCCGATACCGCTGTTGTTTTGACGGATAGAGGTGGCGGTAGCAAGGTCGGCGTCCCAACCCGCGGGGTCGGTGGAGTCGAGGTCGCACACCATGGCGCGATTGCCGTTGACGCCCACCGCGTTGGCGTACACGTCCACCGTCTCGATGGCGTCCCCGCCCACGTAGTTGGTATAGGTGTAATAGGTGCCGTGCAAGTCACCATCGACTTTGGCTTCCCATACGCCTTTGGCGGAGCGGGTCATCGCCACCGCGGGACGGGCGAGGGTGTTGTCCAACTCGTTGCCCGAGCGATAGAAGTTGACGACTACGTTGGTGGACACGGGAGCCCACACGCGGAAGGTGGTCGCACCCCTCGTATAGATCGCGCCCAGTTGCAACGACGAATCGGGAGTGCATTCACTCTTAAACTTGTCCGAGAGATACAATCTCGTTTTGGTCGCCGCCGTGCGGAAGGGGGACACGTCCTCGATAAGGACTTGGTAGTCGGCGTTCCAATCGAACGAATTGCCAAGCCCCAGCCCCGTGATCTTGCCGTTTAGCCCGCCGTTCCAAGTCTCGGACACGTGAAGATCAGCCTTAAACAACTCTCCGTCCGGGTTGGCGACGGCGTCGGTGACCTTGTAGATATCGATATTGGTGGTCGAATCGATGGCTTTGGTGGTCTGCAAAAGCAGGGTGTCAAAGTCGTCGAAATTGGCGGACTCAATCCGCTCGAACGCGCTCTTGGCGGACGATAACGAGGTGTAATTGTTTTTGTCGCCCGCGATGATCCAAACGTGGTACTCGTTGTTGGAGTCGAACTGCACGTCCAAATAGCGGTCGCTCGAGAGGTCTTTGCCGGTGTTGTTGTTCCAATACGGGGTGAGATAGCCCAACTCGTCCACGTACGAGCGCACCATGATCAAACCCAGTTTTTTGCCCTGTTGACACGCTTTGGTCTCGGAAGCGTTGAGGTTGATCTTGAAGATCTTGCCCGTGTTGACGACCCCGTCCACCTCGCGGGCGAACTCGGCGTCGTCGCCCATGGCGGCGGTGACCCTACCCGTGTCGATCCAGTAGTACGAGCCCCACACGACGTCCTTTTTGCCCGCCCACTCGCTCCAAGCGTACTCGCCCGAGCCGTTGTAGAAGTGGACGTACACCACGCCGTTTTCTTCGGCGTTGACGGTGGTGACCAAGGACACGGCGGTCAAGCTCACGAGCAGAGCGACGATCATCAAAATGACTGTCAGTTTGCGTTTCATCTCTACCTCCTTAGCCCTTGACCGCGCCGCCGGTGATACCTTCGACGAAGAAGCGTTGCAGACCCAAGAACAGTGCGGTGATGGGTACCGCCACGATCACGGCGCCCGCCATAAAGGTGTTGTAGTACAACTCGGGGTCTTTGGTGATCATGCGGTACAAGCCGACCGCCACCGTCCAAGCGGCGGTCTCGTTGCCCAAGAGGTAACTCGAAAAGATGAAGTCGCCCCAGGGACCCAAAAAGCTCATCAGGGCGGTGTACACGATGATAGGCTTACTGAGTGGCAGGATCACCTTGAAAAACACCTGCGAGTTGGTGGCGCCGTCGATACGAGCGGCTTCGTCCAGCGATTTGCTCACCGTGTCGAAAAAGCCCTTGGATACGTAGTAGTTGAGACCCGCCGAGCCCGAATAGACGAGGATAAGCGCGATCAACATCTTCCACCAAGCGACGTCGCCCGCCATGCCGAGGGACTTGAAGATGTAGTAGATGGCAGCCATGGACATAAAGCCGGGGAACATACCCAAGATCATGCCCAACGATTGCAACTTTTTGCGCCCCTTAAAGCGGTAACGGCTCATGACGTACGCCATGGCGATGGTGAAGAAGGTGGACAACACCAAGCAGATCAAGGCGATCACCAAGGTGTTGAGGAACCATCTCCAGAAAGGATAGGTCTCGTTGGTAAACAATTCGGCGTACCAATGGAAACTGAAACTCGTGGGGAACAATTTGCCCTTGGAGCCTTCGGGACCCGCGAACGACTGAATGATCATCCAGATCAAAGGTATGATCCAAATGATCGACAATACGGTCAGCGCGGTATAAGCGGTCGTCTTGCTGATCGCCTTTTTGCGTTTGATACTTGAGGTTTTCTTCGTACTGACTAATTGGCTCATTATTGGAAGTCCTCCTCATTTTTGCTAGCGGAGCTGTGACGATAGGTCAACAGCGACACCACGGCGCTGACTACAAAGGTCAAGATACCCAAAGTGGACGCCAACTTGTAGTTTTGGCTATCCAAGGTCATGGAGTACAGCCAGGTGACGAGTAGCGAAGTACCGCCCGCGCCGTCCGACAAACCCGCCTGACCGAAGGGGCCGCCGCCGGTGAGCAGGTAGATGATGTTGAAGTTGTTGATATTGCCGATGAATTGGGTGATGAGGTAAGGACCCGTGACGAACATGATGTAAGGCAAGGTGATCTTGCGGAACATGGTCAGTTTGCCCGCGCCGTCGATACGAGCGGACTCGTACAAGTCGGCGGGAATGTTCATCAAAATACCCGAAGTGATCAGCATAGAGTACGGAATACCCACCCACAAGTTGACGAGAATGACGATAAGCCTCGCGGTGTGCTTGTTGTTAAACAGGTTGACGGCGTTGCCGCCCGCTTGCCGGACCAACTCCATGATGGGACCGAATTCACCCAACAACTGGCGCATCAGCAAAAGGGACACGAACTGCGGAATGGCGATGGTCAACACGAAGAAGGTACGCCATATCTTTTGCCCTTTGATGTCCTTTTTGTTGATGAGTAGCGCCAACGCCACCCCCAAGAAGTAGTTGAGGAAGGTCGCGCACAACGCCCACAATAGAGTCCAACCCAACACCGGGAAGAAGGTGGTGGACAAACCGGTGGTACCCACCAGCGAGCCGAAGTTTTGGAAGCCCACCCAGTCGAAACCGCCCGTCGCGGTGTGGTCGCGGTCGTAGTTGGTAAAGGCGATCAAGATCATAAAGATCAAAGGCAGGACGGTGAAAGCGATGACGCCGATCAAGGCGACGAACAGCAACACCACGTAGAACTTGTTGTCAAACAAGGCTCTCAAATCGTCTTTGAAGGTGGGCAGCTTGCGCCCCACGATGGAGTTTTCGTACGCTTCGGACGCCGAACGGATGTTGGAGAAATACATCACGAGGAAGCCCGCGATCACGAGGATCGCCACCACGCCGAACAACAGACACAACATGGAGTCGTCGCCCGCCACGGGCACGGTCTCGTCCGTCCCCACGAAGTGCAGATCGTAGGTAAACGAAGTACCCAAGGTGAAAAAGCCCCTGATCGCCCCCGCGCCGTTGAATATCATGTAGAAGATAAACAGCAATTCGATGGCGAGGTACGCGATACCCTTGGCGATCTGCTTGCGGGCAAACGCGCCCGAGCCCATCACCAAATAGGACATTCTCACGCCCAGATCCCCCTCGCGGAAGATCTTGATGTAGCGCAAAAACCAATCTCTTATGCCTCGCCCGATATTAAGACAAAGCTTTTTGAGATTTTGGGGCAAGTTGCGGAAGAAAGCGAGGAAGTTTTGCCCAAACTTCTTGCACCATCCCGCAATCTTTGCAAATAAAGAATGGAAAAACGCAGTCATAGTCTACTCTCCTATTCCTTCAATTTGTCTTCGATCTTTTTGAGTTCGGTACTCCAAGTGGACTCGGGTTTGTTGAAGTTGTACACGCCGACCAAGAAGTCGCCCATAGGAGTCCAATATTTGCCCATTTGGATCAAGCCGGGTTTGAGCTTGCTGTACTCGCTTTGGTTGACCACCACTTCCACCGCCTCGATGCCGCTGTTGAGGGCATCGTCGAACAGATCCTCGTCGGTGGGACAGAACTCACGCTCTTCCAAACGGATCTGTTGGTTTTCGCTGTTGGCAAGGTACGCCGCCAGTCTCATCGCCTCGGCGGTCAGCTTGGAGTCGCGGTTGGTCTTACGGGACACGCCGTACATCTTGACGCCCGAGAAGGAGACGAGTTGGGTGTCCTTGCTCTCCCCCGCAAAACGAATGGAAGGAAGCATCGCCACGCCGAAGTTGGAGCCCAAGGCGTTTTTGAATTGAGCGATCATGTGAGGACCCGAGATCATCGCGGCGACGCGGCCCGATCTGAGGGAGTCGCTTTGGTCGTTTTTGGCGATGGACACCAATTTGGTTTGGTTGTGCAGATCCATGATGTATTGGCAAGCCTTGTAAGCGTTTTCGTTGTCGAGATCCACGCTCGAAGGATCGTTGCCTTGGGGTCCGAAGATCTCCACGCCCGCGGTATAGAGGAACATGGTGGTGTAATACCCGTCGTTCATGTCGATACCCAAGTTGAAGTTGGCGCCCGTGTTGGCGGACAAGATTTTCTCCATGGTGGATACGTCGGTCAACAGCGACTTGTTGTAGTAGAGGAAGCAGTTTTCGTAGCTATACGGAATGGCGTAGTAGCTGTTGTTGTAGGACGCCGCGATCCTCGCCACGTCGATCTGCTTGTTGATCTGCGCGGTGTAAGTGGAGGGGATCTGCGTGAGCGCGTTGCCGTTGATCAACAGACCCAACTGGTCGTTGGCAAACGAAAACACGTCGGCAGCCGATTCCACGTCGCGGGTGACCGCGCTCGTCACGGTGTCTTCGCCTTGGGGTTGCACCGTAAAGCTGTATTTGTTGGTGGGATAGAGGGCTTTGTAACTCTCCAACATCCCGTAGATCATCTCCATATCCTCTTCGGCGCACCACACGGTGAGATTATACGTGCCGCCGTCGCCCGTGGTGGGATTGGTATCTCCACCCGTGGAGGGTTGATCGTCACCGCCCGTAGAGGGGGTGGAGGGAGTGGTGTTGCCGCCCGCATGAGAGGCGCCTTCCCCCGTAAAGTCCGCCACGTAGATGATCTCGGGCGAACAGGCGGCAAAGACGAACAGCATTGCCACCGCTAGTACCATAACCATAATTTTCAAAACTCTTTTTTTCATAATTTGGCTTCTCCTTTACCAAATATTAGTTCATTGAGGTGACCACGATGACGTGATCGGCGGGGATAGACGTGATATTAGCCGTTTGATTCCATACAGTGGTAGTACCAGCTTCGCACCTTACCACGACCAATCCTGAAAACACTTTTGTCGTATCAATCTGAGCCGTCCAGGTATCTTCGGCAACTTTATTCATTTTGGTACCCGGCCAAGTCGTGCCGGTTTCATCGGTATACCATACGTGAATATAGGCATCAGCAGGGGCCGCATAAAAATCAGTCCAAGTGATCTTGACCGTTAGGGTGCCGTCCCAATCGTCCACCACGTCTTCGACGAAGGTCGCGTTCCACTCTCCGTTGGCATAGTAGGGCTTGTCAAAGTCGATCGTGAGATCGGCGGTCTTATTGGAGCCGGACTTAAAGATGACGTTTTTCGCTTTTGTGGAGACGTCCACTTGATACCAACCGTCGTGTCCGGACACTGCCGTCATCGAAGCGGCGTGATCCCAATCGCCCAAGTATTCCGTTGTGTTTTCGCCCACCGTTGTCCAAGCGTAGGCGCTGACGGACGACCAGCCGGCGACGTTGCGGTAATACAAGGTCTTGGTCGTATCGGGCTCGGGAGTAGTCCCCTCCACGAAAGTGGCGTTCCAGGTGCCGTTGGCGTAGTAGGGATTGTCGAAGTCGATGGTAAGATCGTCGGTCTGCAAACCATCACCATTGTTGAAGATGATGGATTGCGCCGAAGTGGGCACCTCG
This sequence comes from uncultured Eubacteriales bacterium, assembly GCA_902797685.1. Classification (GTDB taxonomy): domain Bacteria; phylum Bacillota; class Clostridia; order Christensenellales; family CAG-1252; genus RUG14300. The sequence goes on from CADBTQ010000089.1 coordinate 62,929, forward strand.
ATACTATACCAACCGTCGTGACCCGACACCGCGCTCATGGCTTTGCCCGGCCAAACACCCAAGCTCTTGCCGCCCGAAGCCATCCACGCGTAAGCGTTGACCGACGACCAACCGTCGGCGTTGAAGTAATAGACGGGTTTGGTCGTGCCGGGATCGGGCGTAACGCCGCCGATCGCTCTCTCCTCTTCGGGGATTTCGCTGAAGTCCGCTTCGCTCAGGGTGATCACGTGATCTTCGGGAATAGAGACGATATCGCCCGTCTTGTTGTACATCTCGGTACCCGCCGCGTTGACCCTGACGATGATGATACCCTCGATGGTCTTGGTGGGATCGGTCAGATAGGTGTAGCGACGAGTGCCCGAAGTCGTCATCGCCTCGCCGGGATAGGTGGCGTTGATGTTCCCGCCCACGTACCAAATATGGATATAAGGCACGCAGCCGAACTCGTCAAACCACGTAATGGAAGACAGATCCACCGTGAGGGTGCCGTTCCAAGTATCGGGATTGACGGGATTTTCGTCCACGTCTTTGCCGCAACGGTCGCACTTGCCGTCTCCGTCCGCGTCGACGTGGTAGTCGCATTGGGGCGTGGAAGCGGGCAGTTTGCCTGCGCCCTCGAGCCAAGCGGCGAGATCGGCGATCTCACGGGTGGCGGCTTCGTCCTCGTAATACTTGCCGCACTCCGAGCAGGACCAGTATTCCTTGTGTCCGTCCGAAGTGGCGGTCGCCTCTACTCTATCGACGCGCGCCAAAACGTGCGTATGATCGGGGTCGGGAGGCGTGGTATCCACTGTCCACTTGGCGTAGAAGGTGGTGGGAGCGGTGATGGTAAACAGACTGATACGGCTGCCGAATTCGGCTTTGACCAAGCAGTAGCTGTCCTCGTACCAACCCTCGAACTTAAACCCATCGCGGGTAGGCGTAGTCGGCGTAGCCATCACGCTGCCGTCGTCCACGTACACCACGGCGGGTTGGGGCGCGCCCTCGTAGTTGAGGTCCAAAGTGACCGCCCACTTGCCTTCGTTGCCGCCGGAGGGAGCGGTGCCCTCGCCCACGTGGACGTATTCCACCGCCTCGGAAGGCTCGCTGGACTCGTACCCCTCGGTCACGGCGACGATGGACACATAGTAGGTGCCGCTAGCCAGCCCTTTGATGGTACCGTTGATACCCGTGGTACCCGCCGCCCAGTCGAGATCGTACAACGTGCCCTCGCCGGTAGCGGTCAATCTGACCAACGCCTTGTAGTCCTTGGCTTCGTCCACGGTACGCCAACTCAATCTCTCGGTAGACGCTCTCACGCGAGAGGGAGTCGCCAACTTGCGGGAGTAGTCGAACTTGATCAAGCTGCGATCCGACTCGTTGACGGGCGTATGGGTACGCTTATCCAAGTTGACGGCGCGGATATACATGGTATTGACCGTACCGCTCTTTAAGGCGGATCTGACGTCTTGATCTTCCACCGAAATGGTGGGATTGGCGACGAAATAACGGTTGGTCAGATCGTCGTTGAAATAGATCAAGTAGCCGTCCGCACCGCTGACCGCGTTCCAACTGAACACGTAGCCGTCCGCCATCTGCATATTGCGGGGATTGGCGAGTTTGTCGTTGCCGCAACCCACCAACAATCCCGCCGTCAAGGCGGCGACAGCCAATATCATTAGCACAATTAAGATAGATTTCTTCATTGTCCTCCTCCTATTCCTCTAATTCCCATTTGAGGACGGGATATTTGCCCTCGACCGCGGCAAACGCTTCTTCGCCCAAAGCGGCGTTGAGTTGCGCATACACCCCGCGCATACCCTCTCTGTCCAAGCCGCCCTGATTGGCGACTCCGCCCTCGCTCGCTTTGAGAGAGGTGGTCGTGCCGCCCACGGTGCGACCCGCCACGTAGTAGCAGTCGTCGATCCTATTGTTGTAGCCGGCGATAGCGCCCCAACAGGGTTGCACCAAGTTAGCCGTCGTCCACCCGCCGTCGATGTAATACACGGCGGAGTCGCGAGTAGCGTGTTGGGTCACGTCGTCGGTTTGGTTGAAAACCTCGCTCTTGTTCTCGGGATTGACCCGACAGAAGATGACGCCCGCAATCTGATTGGTAGCGTAGCCCGAAGGCATCTTGACGCTGTAGAAGGTGGCGTCGCCTACGGAGACCTTTTCCATCTTGACGCCCGGCCAAGAGGCGTATGCGGTGTCCGTGCCTTTCCAAAAATGCGCGTAAATGTCGGGGCTATCCACTTCCGCCCAAGAGCAAGCGGCTACCGACAGATACATTCTGCCGCTCTCGAAGCCCTCGACCTTGGAATTGACGTCGCCCGAGTTGTAGCAAGCGACGAGTCCAAAGCCATCGTCCTCGCTTCCGTTGTGATAGGCGAAGTTTTGACCCGCGACGCCGCCCACCGAGATGATGCCCGATACCGCGCCTTGGTTGTAGCAGCCAATCACGCCCGCGTTGGCGTAGCGATCCGAGCCGGTTTCGTTGCGGCCGTCCGAGCCGTTGCGCCCCACGATGCCGCCCGCGTAGGCAAAGCCCGAGATCTGTCCGCGGTTGTAGCAGTAGGACACCAAGGTGTCGTATTGCATACCTTCCACGTCTTGCACGTTGTAGTTGTAACCCACGATGCCGCCCGTGTACACTTCGCCCGAGATCTCGCCGTGGTTGCCGCATTTGGTGACCAACCCCGCGTTACGCCCCACGATACCGCCGATGGACGATCTGCCCGACACGGCGGCGTAGTTGATACAATGCTCGATGGTGCCCGCGTTGTAGATGGCGAAAGCGCCCGCTTCGTTGGCGCCCGATACGGCAAAGTCTTCTAGCGCCACGCAGTCTTTGATGGTACCGCGGTTGATGGATACCAAGCCCGCCGCGCCGTCTTTGACGGCGGTCACCGAGCCCGAGCGGAGCGTGACGTTTTGCACGAGTCCGTTGTTGGTGTACGCCAAGATGGCGCACTCGCCTCCCTTTTCGTGCATGATACCGTCGTTGGTACGATTGGTCCAAGTCCGCCAGTCGGCGTCCTCGATGGTAAGGTTGAGGATGGCGCCCGTCTTGGTGATGGAATCGAAGATGGAGCTGTAACCGTCCTTATAGTACACCACGATGTTGCCGAGGGTGTGCCCGTCTCCGTCCAAAACACCCGAGAGGGAGCCCAAATTGTAGAAGTTGCTGTAATCCTCGTCGGGTTGGGGGGAATAAGGCTCGAAAGCGATATCTTCCGCCAATTTGTAGTGGCGGCTAAGTCCCATCGCCTCGTAGTATTCGATATAGCGCAAGTGGGAAGGATCCGAAATGAGATAGGGGTTTTGCTCGGTACCCTCTCCCTGCTCGCTCGCAAAATAAGTGACGTCCACGGGATCCGAATCGTCGATATCGAGGTCGGTGTTGCCCACCCACACTTGTTTGACAAGGAACTTGCCCGCGCGGTCGGACGACAGCGCGTTGATATCCGCGCCCGTTAGGGAAGTCACCGTGTTGTACACATCCTTAAAATAATAGGTATTGACCCCCGACACCTCGCTAAAGCGCAGCACGCCCCCGTCCATATAAGCGGACTTGGGACTACCGTACGCTAAGCGGCGGGTGGCGGGATCGTAGACCAATTCCACCTTGGCGCTGTCCGTCAAATACACGCCGTCGGCGACGTAGCGGAGGGTTAATTCGCCCTTAGCGGTCACGTCCGCCAAGTCGAAAGAGGTAGTGCCGTAGGGCAGCGAGTGCTCCTCTCCCCCCACCGTCAACACGGGATGGGGCGCGGGAATACCCGCATAGGACAGCGAACTGCCCGTCCAAGAGAGGACGGTGCCGTCCAATCCCGACACTTGAGGAGTGACGACCGCTCCGCCGCGATAGTCGAAAGTGACCGCGTCGCTCCAATCGCTCTTTTTGGCGTCCGCCACCGTGCGTACCTTGACGACGAAACGGCCGTCCAAAGGTAGGTTGGCTTGCGAGAGCAGGTCGAGGTTGGTAAACCGAGAGGTCACCACCGCCCCGTTGACTTCCGCTTCGTAGCCGGTAGCGCCCGTCACGCGCCCCCAAGTGGCTTTGCCCGCTTGGTCCACGCTAAGTCCCGAAGGAACGGCGAGCGTATCGACGGAGGGTTGATCTCCTCCGCCGGGTTGGTCTTCCCCGCCCGGTTGGGTGTTGCCGCCGGGTTGGGTGTCGCCGCCCGAGGGGGTATCGTTCCCCTTTTTGCACGCCACCGCCACGACCGCCAAGAGAGCGACCACGACGAGGACCATACAGATCAAAAGTATCTTTTTGCCTTTCATACGTCCTCCTATCCCGCGATCTTGACCACGATGGTAGCGCCGCCCGGCAACGAGGTCATGCTGGCGCCCGAAGTTGCCGCGACCAAGGTGTCGCCCGAGGCGAAAATGTTGTTGAGAATATAATCCGACCGATCGAAGTTGGTGATACACCAATAGGTCGTGCCGTTATAGGTACGGGTAAAGGCAAACAGCATAGACGCGGTCGCGCCGTGTCCGCCGTCCCACACCACGGGTTTGTAGGCGTAACTGCCGTAACGAATGACGTCGTCGGTGGATTTGAGATGGGTCCAATAGCGCACCGTGTTGAGGAAAGAGCCCGAGTCCGCGCTCTGCTCGCTAACACCCGCCAAGGTCTCGTTGTAGTTGTCCCACTCCACTTTGAAGGTCTTGTCGCCCGAGATGGAGAAGTGGGTGATAAAGTGACTGCCGCCCTCGTCGTAGTCCTTGGTCGTCCACTTGAAGGGTTGACGGTATTGACGGTCGGCGTGGGGGCTCTTTTCGCTCTCGCCCGCGCCGAAGTTGCTGCTCATGCCCAGTTCGTCTCCGTAATAGATCCAAGAGATGCCCGGCAACAGCATTTCGGAAGCGATCACCGCTTTGGCGTACTTGTTGACCTCGGCGGCGTTGGACGCGCTCATCACGTTGGAGTTGCTTTGCGCAATGTAGTTGACCAACCGCAGAATATCGTGGTTGGACGTAAAGATGGAGTCGATCACGGTGTTGTTGCCCGAGCCTTTACCCGAAGCCAAGCCTTGATCCGAATACGCCATCTCGGTACCCAGTACCGCTTCGTAATCCCACTCGCCCGTGCGGAGTTTGTCGGTGTTGGTACCCTTGGGGAGGCTCCCTTCCGAACTGGTGTTGCCGCCAGCAAGATAAGCGGGATTGCCCATCATCGCCGCCAGATCGCCCATGTTGTAATACATATAGAAGTCCAACATACCGTCGAATGCGGTGTAGTAGGGGGCGACGTTGTAGGCGTGTCCGTCGAAGTTTTCGCCCACCAAGTAGGTGTTGGGGTACTCGGCTTTGATGGTATCGGCAAGCCAAGTAAAGAAGTTGATGTTTTTGGTCAAGTTGCTGCTGTAATCGGTCTTGGTCGCCTCGTCGTAGTCGGCGATGATGATGTCGCCCGCTTTGGCGTCCGCTTCGTCCGCCATGTAGATATGCTTGACCGCGTCGATACGGAAGCCGTCCACGCCCTTGCCGTCTCCCAGTACGCTCAACCAATACTTGGCGACGTCGGCGATGGCGTCACGGGTGGCTTGGTTGTCGTAATTGAGTTCGGGCATCGAGGGCGAGAACTTGCCGTAATAGTAGTAGTCGTACTCGCTGTATTGATACCAGTTGGGGTTGAGTTCCCCATTGGCGGTGCGCAGGATGGGATCGGTCTTGTACCGCCATTGATAGAAGTTGCGGTAATCGATGCCGTCCTCCACCACCAATTTGGTGGATTTTTGGAACCAAACGTTGTTGGTGGACGTATGGTTGAGCACCAAGTCCATGATGACCTTGATGCCCGACTCGTGGCACAAAGTCAACAACTCTTTGTAGTCGTCCAACGTGCCGAACTTGGGATCCACCGCCTTGTAGTCGATGATGTCGTAGCCGTGGTAGCTGTCCGACAATTGGATAGGCGTCAGCCACAACACGTCCACGTTGAGGGCGCGGATATAGTCGAGATTTTGGATAATGCCGCGGATATCGCCCATGCCGTCTCCGTCCGAATCGGCAAACGAGCTGACCATGATCTGATAGCCCACGCCCGTCACCGAGTCGCCCAAAGAAGTGCCGTATTGCACTTTGAGGATCTGCGAACTGTCCACGTTGCTGACCGACACGTGGGTGCCGTCGTCGTTTTCGTAGGGGTTGACGATCTCGGCTTGCTCGGTGATGTGATACACAAAGTCCATCACGTTGTCCTGCACGCAGAAGACGTGCACGCTGCCGTTGTCCCACAAAGCGTCTTTGAGATTAAACAGTTGGTCGGCGTTGCCATCCGAACGCCAGTGGGTGCCGCTGTCCTTGCTGTCCTTGTACACGATAAGGAAGCCAAGGCGGGGGTTCATATAGTTAGATTCGTTGTTGATCGCGCCAGCTTGGTAGTTGCTACCCGCCACGGCGTCGACCAAAAACTGCATCGTTTCGTCCTCTTCTTTGCCCGCGTCGGTGTAGATGGCGGTCAAGTCGACGTCGCAGGTCGCGCCCGCAATGTCGTCCACGATGACTTTGCCCTCTTCGTCGCGGAGCCAATCGAACACACGACCCGTTTGTTGATAGGGCCACACCCACAAGTTGAGGGGCTCGTAATCTTCGGGCGTGTTGTTAAAGCGCATATAGTGGAGATAGAAGTGACCCTCCACGCTCTCCTTTTGGAGCTCCGCCTCGTATTCCGCCAAAGCGTCGTCGCCGATATTGGACAGCCACTTTGCGTACAGCACCAAGTTTTGCGAGGGCATCTTGTCAAACTCGTACTTGTTTTGGAAGGTGCCGTAGTCGGTGTACCATCCGTCGAAGGTGTGACGAGCAAGAGACGGATCCTCGGGCGCGGCGATCGTTTGCCCGGCGGTAAGTCCGGTCATTTTGGCAACTTGCGAAGCGCCCTCCCCCGTGTAGAAGGAGATATGATATTGCGCAGTGGGAGCGTCGGGAGTGGGAGTCGAGGGGTTGCTCGGCTCGTTTCCGCCATCGTCGACTGCGGGTGCAGGCGACGGTGCGACGTCCTTTTTACATGCCGCCAAGCCCACCGTGAGGGCGACGGCAAGCACCAATACCAAGGTGATAATGATGATTCGTTTGGTGTTCATATTGTCTCCTTTATCTTTATAGGATTCAATGATATACTGTTTTGGTTATACTATATAAGCGTCCCTTGTGCTTGCGTAGCAAGTGTTAAAGGGAAGAGGGCCGCTCGCGGCGAAGGGATTCGGTGCCTCTACCCCGCTTGGGTGCTGTCCTTGAGATTCCTCCACGCGCTCGGAATGACGGTTTCACGCAGTTGTTTCGCTATCCTTGTTATACGGCATGATGCCCTTGCGCCATAGAGCGCAAGGGCACAGCCTATTGCGTTAGGGTCTTACTCCCCGTCGGCGGGAGTATAGTTCCAAGTACCGACGGTCACCAGTCCGTTTTCCTCACCATTGAAGTAGTAGGCGTTGTCGTTGCCCAAAGTGATATTCACGGTCTGCGTGCCACCGGCGTTGAAGATAATGGTGTCGAACTGATTCGAAAACGTGAAAGAGTAGATATTGTGTCCGTCTCCGTTTTCGCCCACCAAGGTCATCTCTTGTCCCGGCCAATCCGCCAACGCCTCTTGGCTCTCGCTGTTGAATACGTACGCGTGGATCTGACCTTTTTCGCTATGCCACAGCCAGTTGTCGGTGAGATAAACGGTGATATCGCTCACGGGATCGTCCTCGCCGCCCTGAGCGGGTTGAAGATCGGCATACGCCTTTTCTTCGGTCAGGTTGAGGTAGATATTGTACACGCCGGGCTCGGTGATGCCGTGTCCGTCTTCAAAGGGAACGAGCTCGTCGTTGAGATAAACGGCGACGATCACGCCGGCCTGCACTTCCACACCCTCGAGTTTGACTTGGATCCAATCGACGGATTCGTCCTCTACCATGTCGAGTTCTTCCGAGCCGACTTGGACGTAGTAGGTGGTCTGCGAGATCGCCTCGCCCTTGACGGTATAGACCAATCCTTCTTGCAGATTGAGGTAGAAGTCGTAGAAGAAACCGAACTCGGTGATCGCGTTGTTTTCGGCAAATTGATATTCGACCGAGTCGTCACCGTCCACTTTTACGACCTTGACGGAGAGGGTATCTTGACCGACCGCCACAGCGATCGCCACCACTTGACCCGACACGGTTGCGTCGGGAGCGAGAGGCCAAGCGATGGGCTCGTCGCCGCCGTTGTCGATGAGGATAACGTATTCGTCTCCCGTATCGGAATAGGCTTCAAACGAGACCCAAATGGGATTGCCTTCGGAGGTCTTGACGTAGAAGGAGTACAAGCCGTCTTCCGCCGCAGTGCCGTCAAAGTCGCAACCCTCTTCCCAGTTGGCGTAGACGTTGCCCTTGTTGTCGCGGATGGAGACTTGCGCGCCCGCTTCCAAACCGAATAGTTCGATCTCGTATTGAGCGCCGTATTCGGCGTCCTCGTTGAAGTAGAACACGTCTTGCTCCTCGTCGTTGACGTACAAGGTAAGCGTCAGTTCGTCATCGTCGGGATCATCGGGACCCGCTTGGGGGAAACCGTTGTGCCACCCGCCACGCCAGTAGAAGGTGTTGTCCTTATCGATGACGATCTCGTCCGATTGCAACGTATTCTCTTGCGCGCCGTTGGTAAACATCAATTTGGTCGCGCGCGAGTCGATCTCGGCACTAAACCAACCGTCTTTGCCCTCCACGGGGGTCATCAGAACGCCGGGCCAAGTGGTGCTCACGCCGTCCTCGTTCCAATAGTGCACGTAAAGATCGCTGCCCAAATCGAACTCGTTAAGCACGGTGATCGTCAAAGACGTGGGTTGGGGATCGGGGATCACGGGATCTTGTTGGGGGAAATCGTTGTGCCACCCGCCTCTCCAGTAGAAGGTGTTGTCCTTATCGATGGCGATCTCGTCCGATTGACGGGCGTTTTGTGACGCGCCGTCGGTAAACTTGAGCGCGGTAGCGTACTCATTGATCTCGGCACTAAACCAACCTTGCCTACCCTCCACGGGAGTCATGGCAACGCCGGGCCAGTCCCCGCTGGTAAGACCGTCCAGATTCCAGTAGTACACAAACAACTCTTCACCCCAACCAAACTCGTTGAACACGGTGATACTGAAAGTGTCGGGATCGTCCGGGTTATCGGGATTATCCGGGTTATCCGGGTTATCGGGGTTGTCGGGATTATCGGGATTGTCAGGATTATCGGGATTATCGGGATTGTCAGGGTTATCCGGGTTGTCAGGATTATCGGGATTATCGGGATTGTCAGGGTTATCC
>CADBTQ010000090.1 GCA_902797685.1 uncultured Eubacteriales bacterium
TCTTCTTTAAGTGATGAAAGGGTAATTGTTTTTTGTAATACATTCTATGGAGATTTAAGAGAACTGCCATTTGATTTGGGGCTAAAGCGAATTATAACCTATAATTTAATGGAAGAAACAGATGATGAAGAAAAGAAAAAGGTTTTAGAAACAATTACAAAGCAGTTGGCTAAAGGATTGAAGGAGATTAGAGATTTATAGGGATGGATGGTTCTAAAAGAGATAATATCAAGTGTGCAATCCGTTTCCCCTAAAATTGCACACTTTACCCAGGGTGTGCAATTTTTATTGGTAGGTGTGCAACAAAAAATGCGGTTTGGGTGCATAGGTTGTGTGTTGCATCATTCATCAGAGTCTTTTCCATAATGCACTGGTGATTTAGCTAACAGTGCATAAAAGAGAGTAAGATATGCAATCTTACTCTTTTTTATTCGTTATTTTTTGAATATTCCGTTCTTTCTACAAATATTTATGCAGTCGAAAAGTTGGACAAATATGTTACGTTTTAGAGCTAACATTTTTTATTTTTTACGAACCTGTAAGACTTGAACTTACGACATTTGAAATTTTTTGAAAGATTTTTTTACTTTTCCCAAAATTTTTTTCTTTTTCTATTATACTGGAATGGTGTAAAATTGACTTTTTCTTAAAATTCGCCTATAATATAGATTGCTAACCTCGGTAGCGAAGTGTAATTGCGGCTCTCCATCAATTTGTGATGCAGTTCCCTTGTGTGAGCAAAGCAGTTGTTCCTTGCGTGCTTGTAGCCTCTCGGTGTCAGTACCTTCAACTCATAGAAGTCGCGCCCATCGTGATGATATCCTTCGATGTACAAGTGCCCGTCTACGTCGCATACCCGTATGTTGTCCAAGTGTTTGATGAACGAGCTGAAGTCGGCAAACGAATCAACGAAGCGACCACCTTCCAATCTGCCGTGCCAGGTGCCGCAGGTGCCTACCACGATACAATGGTGGGTTTCCAAGAGGGTACGCAGTTTGTATGTGAAGTATCGCCAATCGTCTTGGTTCAAAAACTCTTCTTCGCGCTCTATCTCTGAGTAGGGCACTTGGGAAGGGTTGTCCCAATCATTCTCGTCGGCATAGGTATAGAACAGGTAGTCCCTTACCTCATCGTCACGTTCTTGGCTGTAGGTATCATCGTATAGCACTGTAATCTTTTTGCACATATTCATACCCCCATTTATGCCACCCGGCGTAACCCGCCGAATCTTGTCTTGACGAGAATCGAGCCGAACTCGCTGTCGTACTCATAATCTTTGTTCCAAACGTACGCAAAGGCGTAGAACACATTACGTTCATCGGTGCGTTGCACCATGTCGTCCCATTCGTCCTTTTCGTCGGGGATGTAGAGGAAACTGTAGCACTCGCCGAACTCGCAGTATTCGTGGGTAACGGCGAACACCAGCGCATTCCATTTCTCTTCGAATGCCTTGATTTTCGCTATCAGTTCTTCGTCTTGGAACGCCCAATAGCCAATGTGCTGTTCAAAGTAGGTCACGATGCCTTTCTCTTTGAACATCTCTACGAAGTCCTCGCAGAGGTCGAGCTGCTTCATCAGTTGCAATGCTTTTGCTTTTTTCTTTTCAATGCTTTGTTTCATTTGATTCACCTCTCTTTTTCATTTCTTGCTCTGCATTGTATTTGGCAATTGATTTGTAGAAATACGATCTGATTTCGCCATAGAATAGATGTCTGTCGTCTATCTCGAAATACACGGCGTCTTCGTCGTCATCTACGTTGTTGGGTAAACAAAAAGTGCGCTGCAAGTCGCGAGCGACATACAACGCACAATCCTTTTCCCACGGCTTATAGCGTATGACGCCATAACCCAATGTGTCGAATGTGTCTGCTTGATAACTAATATTCATTTTCTTTACCTCCTTTCCGAAAACTTTCGGTGCCTATGACCAAGCGCATCGACGACGGCTTTTGCAACGGTGTAACCCAAAAGGGGCGAGAATCGCCGTTGACGAAAGCTGGCGTGATGTGCTATAGGCACACCCACGAAAGTTGGCGGTAGGACGGTAAAAATCACCGAGATTAGTTGAGAACGCGGCGTAATTATACAGAATAGTGTTCAAATACTCCAATGCCTAAGGCAGGTGGGGTTGTGTACGAACACAAAAAGGGCTAAAAGGTTCGTATAAGGTTCCAATGCAGTAATTTTTGACCAAAAAAACGAAAGAAAATGCACCATTTCCGTTGCAAACGCAACAAAACGAGCGCCTGACAAAGAAAGAACCCGTACGGTGTTCGTACGGGTTCCGGTGGCGGGCACGGGGATAAAATGTTCGAACTCCGAGTTAGAGGAAGGGCATTTTTGCCCTTCTTTACCAATTTGTCGAGGACGGTTGATTGAGTTTTATTGATTAAGTATGGTGGGTGATCTTCCGTAAAGTTGTACGAGATAATCACTTGGTCGTTGAACAATTGTACTTCTCGGATGAAGTGCTTAACAATCAGTTTCCGCACGTCAATGTCGTCAATGTTGCCACATATCACATTATGTAGATATCGCTCTATCATCGGGACGGTTAGATTGGTGTACTTGCGCTGTTTTTCTTCCTCGATGGCATAGTCAAAACGGGCGATCTCGGTTTCAAGTTCCTTCAACCTCACACGAGTTTGTTCGGTGATGATACCTTGTTCCATCGCGGTTATTAGGTTGCTACTCGCCTTTAACGCTGCCGAACGATTTGCTTCCAACCCTTTCAATTTGTTGCTCTCTTTTGCGTGTTTTTGGTGTAGATTATACACTTCATTGGCGATTGTCGAGATGGTTTCGTCGGTAGCAAGCATCTCCCATGTGGTATGTATCACCAAGTCTTCCAATTCTTGCTTGGTAATAGTTTTCGAGGGGCATTGCTCCCCATAACGCGTGCGAGATAGGCAAGCATAGTAATAATGAATAGCACCTGTTTTACTTGTGCCACTGATCCCCACCATCTGCCGCTTACAATGTCCGCAAACCAACTTGCCGGAAAGAATATAGTCGAAGATGTCTTTTTTGCGGCTGGGCGCGTGTTGGTTCTCCACGTGAATGTCCTGTACTGCCTGCCATAACACATCGTCTATGATTTTGGGATAGATGTTGTCGTAGACGGTATCCCCGTGTCGCACTTTGCCATTGTACTTGGAGTTGCCCAGTATTTTGTACACCTGTTTGTCTGTAAGAACGATGTTTCGCTTTCCGCGAACGCCACGCATTTTGAAATCTGCCGCTATTGCTTGGGCGGTATATCCGTTGGCGTACTTGGTAAATACCTCGCGGACAATCGCCGCTTCCGCTTCATTGATAACGTTCCTTTTGTTTTCAACGTCATACCCGAGTATTTGACGTCCGCCGGTGTAAAGACCTTTAAGGTAACTCTCATTCAAGCCTCTATGCACCTTTTGGGACAGTTCTTCCGAGTAATACTGCGCCATACCTTCAAGCATTGATTCAAAGATGACTGCCTCGGGGCTGTCGGGGATATGTTCGGTAGCCGATACGACTCGCACCCCATTATTTTTCAATGAACGCTTATTGATGGCGTTGTCGTACTTGTTGCGCGAAAATCTATCCAACTTGTAGACCAAAACGATCTCCCACTCTTGCTTGTTGCTGTCTTTTATCATGCGTTGGAAGTTGGGGCGTGCGTCGTTGGTACCCGTCATGGCTCGGTCTATGTACTCGCCGACTATGAGTATATCGTTATGCTTTGCATAATCTTGACATACCCGCAACTGACCTTCGATGGATTGTTCCGTTTGAGATGCGCTACTATATCGGGCGTAGATAACTGCTTTTTTCATTTTTGTGTCTCCTTTATTCTTTGTTATCATCATCGGCATAATAGAGAATAATCAAATTCAGAAGGGATTCAGTAAAACTGCCTTTTTCATCCTTCTTCATTTTTGTATAACTCGGTCTGCCGTTAGTTTTCAGTTTTCTTTCCATGTTTTCTTCCCCTTTAATACGGATTTCCAACGTCCAAACGTCGGATTGCCCCTATTAAAGCAGGTAAAGTCCCAGACTTTTTGGGACATTAAAAAAGAAATTGAATTAACCAGAAATCAATCATCATATCCCTCCTTTTCCGTCTATCGACGCCAACCAATCAATCGACCATGCACCCGAAGTCAAGACGATCCGCCAACGGCGGCGCGAAAAAGATACAATTACCGCTTTTTCTTCTCTTTTCTTTTTCACGGTCTTGACTTAGGGGGCAGGGGCGATTACCATCCCCACGTCGATAGACGAAAAAGAACAATTTGTTGCTTGTCCCTTTAGGTGGACAATTCGTTGTTGTGTACCTCTTTTTGTTGTTATATATAATGTATTCATTAGGATAAAATACAACTAAAAGAGGTATAAAAAAGACTTATGACAAAGTTACTCAAAACTATTGACAACCAAAAGTTGTATTTTGTATAATGATGTCGAATTGTGAAGGGGCAATTCTATCTAAATCGTTCCATTGGGTTGATACCGTGAATAGGGGGCTTGTTTCCCGGCACTAACCGATAGGACATACTGTGGGATATGGGAACCACGGTAAGTCTTTTCGGCTCTATTCATGTAAACCCTATGGGGAAGGAGATGCTTGTGAAGAAAGATAAAGTGTATGTCAAGACTGTGGTCGAGTTTCGTCCTGATGGCGTGATGCTGCCATTGGAGATCCGTTGGGATGATGGACGTCGTTATGCTGTTGAACGGGTAGTTGACGTCAGCCTCTCTCCATCTGATACCATCGGTGAAGACGATAAGTATACGATTTTGGTTAATGGCGTACAGAAGTTCTTGTACTTTGAGCATTTCGATAAGTTTGTAGATCGTACCCGTAATATCGGGAGATGGTTCGTACGAACGAAAAGCGGGAGGTGATAGTATGCGTTATAAAGTAAAGTGCCCCTTGTGCAGTAAGATTAACCAAAATGTAGATTTGCTGGGAAACCGAGGTTGGATCACCTGTTTTCACTGTGGTTTTTATTTTGGTATTCCGCCACTTTGTACGTCACGAGTGCCGACGCACAAAGATTCTTCAGTAAAGGCACGCGATGATACGCTTGTTGGGGGTTAGGCTTATGCGCCTATATAGGAAAGATGAAAGAAACGAAGTACATGCACATTTTTTGTCCGAATTGCGGGAAACGGCTTACAGGAATATTTGTGACCGAAAGAAAGGCTATTTCTCATTGTCCGACTTGCTCGGCAAGAATAGATAGCGAGCGGACAGCGGAGTACGAGTTCATTTTGAAGGTAGTATCAGGCTACTTTAATTGACAATTTAATAATGCCACCGCATAAAAAGCACATTTAGGTAGGGCGTTAAGCGCCAGTAGGTAAATCCTAAACGGTTACATTTGCGAGGATCTTGTGAAACGCTATCCAAAGTAGTGTAAAAGCGAGGACAAGTTAAACTACGCCTCGGCAAGACAGTTTGAAACTCTTTATGGAGTTCTTTCTGTTTTGCCGGGGCGTTTTTTTGTTGTCTGTAAAAAAGTTGAATATTTTTTGAAAAAGTTTTTTAAAGTCCCAAAAAGTCTGGGAGTTTAACTGCGAGAATACAGCCATCAAGGGCAAAGGAGGTGAGAATATGACAGCCAATGATCGTCGTATGGCAATCGTTGAGTACCTGTGCGAGCATAGATCTGCTTCGCGTGAACAGTTACAAATTGAGTTCAACGTCTGTCACGGAACGATTGACAATGACATCACTGTGTTGTCGTGTTCTTATCCGATTTATACCGTCCCCGGGCGCTATGGTGGAGGCGTGTTTATCGAAGATGGCTACTATGTTGGCAAACAGTATCTTACAGAGGAACAGGAGAGTGTACTTCGATCTCTCGCATCCACCTCCCTTGATACGAAAACACAAGCAACGCTCAATTCGATCTTAGATAAGTTTGGACACAAGCGCGCTGAAAAATCTAACAAAGGAGGTGTGGCTAATGGGTAAGTTCAAAGGCTTAGCAAAAGGAGTTGGGTTCGGGATTGATTTCCTCGAAGGCGATCCTGACAATGTGTATCGCACAAAACATTACATTGTCGCCCAACATATCAGCTTGGCGTATGACGAAGCGGCCGGTGCTGTAAGCGTAAGTGAAGATTATTACTACGAACGCAATACCGCTCGTGACGATGACTTCGACTATCTCTTGATGGATATGAGAGTAGCGGAAGGTCGCCGTGTTCCTACGCAAAGTTACGTGCGTACTTACGTGCGCTAACCAAATAGAATAAGGCTTTAATCCGACACACAGTTGTAGTTGCGACTAATTAGATAAAGGCGGCCACCTTCGCGTCACAACGTTACGGAACGTAATTCAAATGGATTAGCCTTCCTATACAACTGAATAGCTGGGTCATCGGCAGGACGGACACTATGCAGCCGAGCAGAAATTCGGTAAAAAAACTATAAAAGGAGGCCTGTTATGGCAGACAAAAAACAAGAGCAAATTCAAGAAGTTCAAACTGGTGCGGTTCAATCCGAGGGAAAAAAGTGGAATCCCAATCGTCGTTATTGGCAAATGCCCAAGAATCGTGGCAAGAAATATGCCGAAGAGCGTAAAGCCGGCGTTTTTACTTCGGGTGACAACGAGGGCAAACCTCTTAGCGAATACGACAAGGGTGTTCGCAGTGGGTATCTCCAATGTCAATCCGATCATGCCGGTGCTTATACCTATAAGACCGTAGCGGACGAAACCCAAGGTACGAACAACCAAAAACGCCATGCCGGCGCCGTTGCTTCCCGTGACAAGCATTACTGGAAGAAACGTAAAGCGGCCAAACAACAAAACAACTAACGAAGGAGGTACAAATACATGTTGAAAGTTGAAAGAGTGCAAAGCGTAAGCAAAGAAAACGGCAAGACCTACAACAACTACTATATCCGTGGCACCGTGGAAGGTGTAGACCTTCGTGCAGAGGTGATTCCTACCGATCCCGGCGGTTACAAACTGTTGGATATCGTGTTCAAGGGAGAATCCGAGCGTGATTTGAAGGTGATCGACCGCGAGTTCAAAGACGCGTCCGGAAAGACTGTACGTAGCCGTGGTTTTGCGGTCACTCGTAACGGGTTGAATGACAACGGCGAGTTCAAAGAGTATTCTTGCGACGTCATTCCCAAGAGGAAGTCCGACAAGTCTATGCTCGCCATGTTTTTGGACTAAACACTTAATTACAAACCTACCCACCTATTCCAGGTGGGTAGGGAATCAATAACAAAGGAGGTATGTATGAAAATCTTTATTACTATCGCATTGGTGCTTTTGCTCGCATTGGGCGTTGTGGGTGCGGTTGGATTTTTGAGTCATGGCTTTGAGAGTTTCGACAAGTCCACCGTGAAAGAACAGCTCGATTCGATCAAAGACAGTGTGGAAAACCTTACCGACAGGGTAAAAGACGCTTTCACGAAGAAGGATAAGTCCGAGGACAATACAGATCCTGCGGACAATGACCCGACTTCTGACGAGAATAACGGCGACGTTGCCACCGAACCTACGATTGTTCAAATCGAGGTTACCAATCATAAAAACTACTTTGTCGACGAGGGTGTGATCGAGGGGGACGTTACTCTGCACGTTCTTTACTCTGATGGCAAAGACGCCTATGTTTCCCCCGATGAACTGATTGGTGTGGATACCACTCATGAGGGTTGCTTTACGGGTTATGCCCATTTCGGCGGTCAAAAATGCTCGTTCGAATATGAGGTAAATCCTCGTCCCGTGGTAATCGACCACATCTCTCAGTTGTCAATGCCCACTTACAACGTTGGCGACGTCGCAGATCCTAACGCCATCACGGTTACTGTGGTGTTTTCCAATAGTACCCATGAGTATGTGGTGTGTGAAGAACTCGATGTGGATACTTCTGTCGCGGGTCACTTTACCGGCACGGCTTACTATCAAGGGTTTAGCTGCGATTTCGAGTACGATGTAGTCGAGGAAGAGCACTCCGGGCCTACCGGTTCCGGTGAACAAATGGTCGAAGAAGACGGCGAGTGGTGAGAGGTGACTGGCAATGAAAAAGACAATTTCTTTTATCACTTTGGCAACCGTGCTTATCATGGTGGTGTGTGCGTGTACCCTCTGTTTCGCGGGCTGTAATACCACCAAAGCGGTAGAGGTGCAAGCCATACAGGCGGAGAGGGTCAACCTCAGTTTGAATGGTGTAGCCGAAGCGACGGATTCTACTTCCGTGCTTCTCACCTTTACCGTGGAGCCTTCCTACGTCTATGACAAGACGGTGAGTTGGTCGCTTGAATGGGAAGATCCCAATTCATCCTTCGCTCAGGGCAAGAGCCCTAATGCTTATCTGTCCGTAACCCCTCGTTCGGGTGGCGCGGAAGTATCGTGTTTGGCTCCCTTCGGTACCCGTATCAAGGTGATCGCAACGTCGAACGCCACTGCTTCGGTGAGTGCCTACTGCGTCTTTGGCTACGGCGAGAGGATGAGTTCGTTTGATCTGCAATTCATGGGTTACACGAACCCTCCCAGCGAGTTTCCTTATAAGAACGGTTTCCCCGATGATTACGATTGTCACGTAGATTGGAACCCGAGAGATGACTTTGGTTTGTTGCAACCCATCTGCGATTCAACGCTGGTAGAAGGCTCCGGAAGTATTGGCGGTAATGCTGAGTCATGTAATTTTGTGCATGATGGCGCTTACACCAATGCCGCAACGACCACGACTATCGAGTATGCCGTGAGTTGTAGTTATGATTTTGCGCGCTTTCTTAACGCTGAGGGCTTCAATTCTGCTGACGAAACCAATTCGGTCACTTTGAGATCGTTGGATTATGCAGGTTTGTTGGAGGCTTTGACGGGCGAACAGTATTGGAGTTCCTATGCAAATGGCAATTTGTCGGGCAACCAACGTGACGAGGTGGAGCAAGCAATCATTCGTTTCAATCGTGCCGTTGGTGTGTGGTGTGGTAAGTTCCTTGACGCCGAACGTGCGGTAGATCATTGCTGCTCTGTGGGGTGGGGTTCTTCTTACCTCGACCAAGGAGATTATGACTTGTACACGATTCCTCCGGTCGAGATTACTGTGACATACACGAATGAGTATTGCACTGTGGTTAAGAAGTACGGCTTTTTGTTCAACTTCAATCATCCTCTCTTCAATGCCACTGCGGTTTCTTTGAGCGAGTCCAGTATCGTGTTCTAAGGGGGTGATAGAGATGGGCAAGAGTAAAGCGGTTAAGGTGATTACCTACATATTACTCGTGCTTGTCCTTATCGGTGGAATTGGTCTTATCGGGTTTGTGGCGTCTGCGGATGCAAACGTGTATCGTTTGTTTGAAGTATCGTGGAATGATACACACTATCGAGCCGGTACGTTCGACGGAGGATACGTCGTTACGCCCGATACGCCGATTAAGATCAGCTATGAGATGACGCTGACGCCTTTGGTGGATTGTCCTCATAACGTGCATATTGAGATCGTCCGCAATCCTTTGTACAATTTCTCTTATTCCGTCAATGGTACCTTGTACTTTTGGGGAGACCAAGACGATGAATGGGTAACGAGAATGTACGAGTGTGTAGATGAACACAGCACTTACGACCGCATGAAGGGTAAGTTCTCGGGATACGTCGTTGTACAAGGTGATTTCTCGATACAGCATTGTTTGGCTCTTATGTGGCCGAACTGCGATATCGAAATCCTTGATGGGCAGGTGGATCCCAATGCGGATTATTACCAGTTGCTTGTATGGA
Source organism: uncultured Eubacteriales bacterium (assembly GCA_902797685.1). Lineage (GTDB taxonomy): Bacteria > Bacillota > Clostridia > Christensenellales > CAG-1252 > RUG14300. The sequence goes on from CADBTQ010000090.1 coordinate 9,726, forward strand.
CGGACGTTTCGCCGAAGGGGAAGGTCGTGATAGGATTCCATGATGACGTAACAGCGGTAAGGGCTATATCACTATCTAAGGACATCATCGTGTTCTAACCCAACTACGGGGGCTATGGGTAACACCGTAGCCCCTCATTTTTAGGAGGTACTTATGAAAAAAGGATATATTGTAACCGGGTGGCTTACGCGGGTAGTGATTGGGCTGGTGGTGTTTGGCTTGATCTTTACCCTCGTAGGAATGCTACCCACAACTATTGTTAGCGCGGAAGTGACATATTCCAATGCGCTTTCGGATCTACAGAAGGATAGTTCTTTCAACGTGGAAGACTTTGTTTACAACTCCGCGGACTATTCCTTGCAAGTCATACAGATTGCGGAGAGTTCAGCGAAGGAACTGTTTGTGTACGTTTATCAGCCGAGCGGACAGCAAGGTGGCATACAAGCGTCTTCTATCAATATCTCAACCGAGATAGAGGGGTTAAGCTTTACGAACTACAAACTCGAATTGCTCAATAGCAAAGGTGTATTCTACAAGTACATTGTTAAGGATTTTACTGTTAGCAGCGATTCCAAACGGTTCTACGTTATCACTTCCATCTTTCGTCCCTTTGACGGACGCATAGACGATGGAGCGGAGGGTGGTAACAGTGTAAGCGAAGTAAGTTTTTCGGTTGGTAAACAGTATTGTATAACCGACGAAGGCGTTACTTGCGTGGACGTAGAAACCATTACCGTAACGGATAAGTTCGTTGGCTACGTTCGCTATCCTGCCGGATTTGCTTTCTTTGCTCAAGGCGCATGTGACAGCCATTTTGTTGCGTTTTGTACGGACAAGCCCATTGATAAGTTGTATGAAGCGGACATCTATTACGTCAGGCAATCTTGGAGTAGGGCGGAGAATACGGGTATAACGACCAGCGAAGGTTTTTATGACCTTGCCGAAGAGTACGTAACAATGACCTATAAGGATAAGGTTTCTTACACGGGTCCGGGAATAGGCGCTGCTACTTTTGTTTGGGATCGTATCGAAAGCGTGGAAGATTTTATCGGGAACGTGGAGATGACGAACGTGTATTCGGGTGCGTTGATCAACGTGAGTTACGGTATGCACTTAACCAATGAAGCGAAAGCCGAGTTGGAAAACAAACAATGGGTATTGCGCTTTGCCGAAACACCTTATTTGTACGAGCATTATTCTTCCGGAACTTGGATGTATCAAGAGCGCGTCGAACAAACCTTTGTGGGGGACGTTTCGATTCTTCGACTCAAGTTTGAAACGGATGGCAAGGTGTATAACCTCGGCACCATCGACAACAAGCAAACTGGGAGTGAAGATCCTTCTAATTTGTCTCCGGAGATAGAAGTGTCCGTAGCGACCGAAAAACCTTACTTCTGGACGATAATCGCCGCCTTTCTTTTGCTTGTATTGATCTTCGTGCTTTGGCCGGTGATGCCGTATATTGTGAGGTTTTTGATTTGGCTTATACTGCTCCCGTTCCATATCGTCAAGTTCATCATAGACGCATGTAACAGCGATTCTGCAAAAATGCGGAGGATGAATCGTAAGATCCGACGGGAAGAGCGCAAATTGGAGCGCAAAAAGAAGCATGTGGACGCCAACAAGGTCAAGAATGACTTGCGGACAGGCAAACGGAAATGGGCTGATTTGAGCGAAGAAGAGGAAGTCGTTTTGTTACAGGATACGGAGTACGTTAACAGCCTTTTTGACAATGATAATTGGAACGGGGAGGAATAGCGCATGAAGAGCATTAAACGGTTTTTTGCCGTTTTGGTGCTTATCATCTTGGCGGTGTTGCTGTCTTATCTGATCTTTACGGGTAAGGCAGTAACCGCCATTGATGAGATCGCTAAAGCGGTACAGGAGGGTGGTTTTTATGGATAGGAGACAAATATTTCTCAATATAGCAACTACGTTTATTTTGCTTGCTCTTGCGGTGATGCTTGGCGCGTCTATCTATTATAAGAGTTATATTCGTATCGGGGAAGCAGCCGTGGATTTCTGGTCTTGTTGCAGACACTTCTTTATTCATTTGTTCCGTCATCGTATTGATACGCCCGTTTCTATCAATGACAAATCTAATGTATTGGAGTGGCTGATAAATTGGCCGGAAACGTGGGAGTTGTTCCTACATAGAACGCGAGCATATGGCAACGCTTTGATCGACAAGCAAAATGTGTTAGAGTGGCTTGCACACGTCTATTTGAAGATGCGTAGAGTCTCCAAGGTTCTGATTATGATCCTACCGTTCTTTGTTGCTTTGTTTATTCTGGTAGTGCAGATCTACAAGAAGCCTAACAACAAATATAATGTAGATACGAAACCGCTTAAAGCGTTCAAATGGATGGCGGATAGGGTGTATCAGCCTATTAAGCAATACGTTATCGGCTATAAGGCGTTTTTGCAAAGACACTCACAATTGGTGTGGCTGTTCTTCCTGATCTGGGGGTTAAACCTCAATTTCGGTGGGATCCTGCTCTCTGCAATCGGCTACTACCTGTATTTTGCTTCGTCCTTTAATTTTGGTTCGTTGTATATGCAGTTTGCAAAGCTTGTGATGGACTTGCAGATCATTCTGTTAAAGTTCCCTTGGTACTTGTTTTTACCTTTGCTGTGGGCTGTATTCCATCGTTGGAGAGTAAACCGAGCCTTGGCACATTTGCGTCATTTCGAAGCGCAGAATTGCGGGTTTATCAATGAACTGCCGATCGTGTCGATGGTATGCGGCAGTATGGGTAAGAAAAAGACTACTGCACTTACAGATATGGCTTTATCCCAAAACGTGATGTTCCGGCAGGAAGCGTATCGTCGTTTGATAGAGATAGACGTCAAGTTCCCCAACTTTCCGTGGATAGAGTTCGAGCGGCAACTCAAAACCTGCATGCGTTATAAGACCGTTTATAACCTTGCTACCATCCGGCATTTAGTACGGAAAAAGCAGGTTAGATTCGATAAACATTGGGACGCGAACAAACAACTCTACGGATACGATTTCGAGCGATTCGGTTTGACTTACGACGACAAGCTCAAGACGATAACCATATTCGACGCGATGGAGATCTACGGGCAACTGTACTTCATCTATGTGTTACAGTCTTCACTATTGGTTTCCAACTATTCCATAAGAGACGATGGTGTTTTGCAAGATATGGGGAACTTCCCGATTTATTACAACAACTTTTTTGCAGGCGAGAGAACGAGGAATTATCACTACGCGCACATCCTTGACTTCGACACCGTGAGGTTAGGTAAGAAGGTGTTAGAAGACAACCCCAACATTGGGTCTTTCGAGTTTGGCGTTGTGACGATTACCGAAGTAGGCAAAGAAAGGGGTAACACGCTTGAGTTGAAGGAAATCAAGAAGGGAAGCGTAGAAGCCAACCAAAAGAACGATGGATTCAATGCGTGGCTCAAAATGTGCAGACACCCGGCAACGGTAGATAACTATCCGTTTATTAAGGTCTTTACCGACGAGCAACGTCCAGAAAGTTGGGGTGCGGACGCAAGGGATCTGTGTGACATCGTGAATATCGTTAGCACGTCCAAGAGAGGATTATGTTTACCGTTCTTTACCATTGAGGATATGCTTTGCGATTGGGCGTATAACGGATTCGGTAGGCTGTATCAAGGGATGCGGTTTAGGCGCGGGGACAACACGTTGTTGGTGTATATCTTTAAGAATATCACGGCAGCGTTGAGGCGTTTCCAAAAGCGGATCTACAACCGCTTCGGATATGGTGTTTTGGAGATCGAGAAAGAGCGCGGAACGATGGACGCCAAAGCGCGGAAGTGTAAGTATTACCTGATGGATTATAAGATCTACTCCGACCGTTTTGCGACCGACTGTTTCAACGGATATTTTGCCGACAAAGCGATGAAAACGAATGTAGGAATCGACGATTATCCTGAGTATGACGGCGTTAAGGCTACGGTGGACGAACTGCACCAACAACACTCCTATTTTATCGAGGGAATGTACAAGGATGAAGGGGGTGATAAGTGATGCCGTTGATAGAAGCCAAGGTATATTATGACGGCAGTCACTATATCGCGATACCCTATCACGAGCCGCAGCATAAACGCAAGAAAAAGACTGCCGAGCAGGTAGAAAACGAAGAAGCCGAGCAAGAGATTAAGGTTGTTGAAACGCCCAAGACGGAGCCAAAATCCAGCGAACTGAATCTTGTTTCCGCAGAGGAATTGCAAGCTACTTTCGAGGATATAGATGTTTCAGCGTACATACAAGAAGACAAGAAGACCATACGTGAGATCTTCGAGGAGGTGTACAAAGACAGTATCGAGTGTAGCAATAGAGAGAGGAAGGAACGTTTAATGAATGCGTTGCGGCCGGTCATTATGGACGACGAGTTTTGCAAGGCATTTGTTGAGGATAATTTGCAACGGATCAGAAAGAATGCGATCAAGAAGAAAGTCCGAGTGATACGTAAGATCAACCTGCAAAACTTCAACTATTTTGTGACATTCACATACGATGACAAACTCCTCGATGAAGTTGCTTTCCGTAAGAAGCTGAAGCGGTTTTTATCCAATGCTTCGTCAAGACGTGGGTGGAAGTATATAGGCGTTTTCGAACGGTCGCCGGAGAAACATCGTTTGCATTTTCACGGTATCTTCGTGATTCCCAAAGGGACCATTCCCGGAGAGTTAAAAGAGGTGCGTGATTATGATACCCGCAATCATCGGATGCAAACGTCATATCAAAGCGATTACTTCACGAAGAGATTTGGACGAGCGGACTTCAAGGAGATCACCTCGGACGAGATATACAGCAGTGTATCGTATATCCTCAAGTATATAGAGAAAAGTGGGGAGCGGCTTATGTATAGCAAAGGATTACCCCAATACTTTATATCGGATGTACTGGACGAAGATATCGTTTGCCCCTACGACGAGTACGAACACAAGTACGTACTGTCCGACCATTTCACCTGCTATGACTATGGGGAAGATATGGGACAAGTAAGCCCCGAGGTTATTGAAAAGATGAGGAAAAGCAACTAATAAACAAACATAGGGGAGAAAGGAATACCCGATAACGGCGGAGGGAAAATGGGCGCGACGCAAGCGGTTTAGCGCGACCGCCCATCCCCGCCGACGGGTTCCTCCCCCTTTTTTGTTTAGTGCTTCCGTATCTTCAATGCGGGGTCTAAAGTGAAACAGGACGGGCCTTGTCTGGCGACGCGTTTGGCTAAGGGGTACCCCGCGAAAGCGCGAGCGTAGCGAGCGATTTCGTGGGGATTGGCAGCGGCGCCACTTGTTATAGACAAGGACCGTCCTGTGCTCAAAATGTCCTGCAATCATTCATGAAAAACTATGAGCAGGGTGTTTTTAGTTTATAGATTAACTAGGTATTCTTCAATATTGATGTAGTCAATATCCCCGTCTTTGCAGGTTTCGCCTCGATAAAGGACGCTTTTTCGTGTTATCCTTCCGTACCGAAACTCGGTTGCGGCACACTTGTTTTTGTCCACTAAATGCTTGTATTGCTCCGGAGTTCGTGCGTTACTATGTTTAATCTCAAAGATTTCACAAGTAGCATGTTCTTCATCGGCAACGACCATTTGTAGAGTGTTGCACTCGAAAGTGCAATTCACTCATTATTGTAGTAGAAAGACTTGATTTAACGCTTCATTAATGTCTACATCCAAATATGCGAGCACAGTGGCATAGTATTCGATGGATCCGCTCGACCAGTTAAGATAGTATACACTCATTCCCGCCATATGCGTTAGTTGGTATTTGACAGTTAGACCATTCAGATTTATTTGTTCGTCAAATGTAGAGTATTGTCCAAGTACAACTCGGTCATTACCTATATAACTAATCACACTTGCTTCATGGAATAGTTCATTATAGATAAAGAGATCAGTTTTAAGTGCAATAACTTTATTGAGTTCTTCACTAAACATTTCTGCATAGGTGCTTTCACTGTCCGTTCTTACGGCGCTATTGCAACTGTGTTTACTGTTAAAGTCGGACTGGGACGAGATTGGAATATATTGTATTTGCGCATTATCGCAGAAATAGATGTTGTCAACGGTTTCTTGCTTCGTGGTTCTTCCGAATATTAATACCAATGGTAGTATGATGGCGATTGCAACGGCCATGGGTGCAATAGCCCAAAACCAAGTTTTTTTCCAAAAAGGTTTGCACTGCAATTGCTTTGTTGGGGTGCTTCCCTCCATCATTGTCTTTTGTTGGGCATAAAACTTCGACAAATCTTTATCATGATTTGTGCGAGGAATACTGTTGCGTTCTTCTATAAATCTGCGTACTTTTCTTTTCATTTTTAAGCTTAGTATATATATGTCACATCCGCATTAATAAAGGACGTCTTAGATGTGTCAATTAGGATATAGTGATTAGTTAGTTTGTTGGCACCGCCCGTCACGACAAGAAACGAGTCAGTTCTAAAGTTAACGTTGCTTGCATTGTAATACCGAATAATTCTGTAGCCGTAAACGACGACCATATGATTTCCGCTATAAGTACTGTGCGTATATGTAACCTGTGTGCTTCCAAGATTTCCAATCGCAGTATATGTATAACCACTCATATATAAGGTGATTACTTTATTGGCTTGCAGTTGTGTCGATAATGTAGATATATTGGGGATAGATCCGCTCATGGCAGATGTAAAAGATATGGTGTAGCCGGCGTTTTGTACATATGATTGAAGTCCCGTTTGATATTGCGTGCGAGAAGTGCCGTTTTCGATTGAGTTGGTCCCCATAGATGCGTACAACGAATCGATGCACGGTTGGATGTACTGGACGTTGGAGTTGGTTTGCGAATAGTAAATATAATTACTTCCTACAGTATGCCCAGAAACCCAGTTGCTAATCAAAGACGTACAATAGCGGTCGTAAAACCCGAGGATGTCTGCTCCCGCTTCTGGCGCGCAAACGTTTATCAAACTCGTGTTGGTGTTGTGGTAATCCGAGAAGAAGAAGTTGTCGTGATAAGTGTCTTCTGTGTAACTATTGTAACTTATGATCTCAGTCGTGGTTACGCTGGATGTTGTTTTGCCGTAGTATATCTCCGATTCAGCGGATGCCATTGGCTGATGTAAATCCAACCCGCTAAGGCTAATTACTGCGGTAACGATAAAAATGAGGGGGATTGCTGAATAAATGTGTTTCTTTTTGTTTTTCATAAAACTACCTCCATAAAGATAGACTGTTTAGAGGTCATTTTTGTCCCAATTCATTTCTTTCATTGTGATTTCAACCTTTTTTAACGCGTTTTTTCGTAATCGAGCTACTTCTGATTTGGATACGCCCAATTCTCTGCTTGTGTTTCGAATGGATAAACCTTCATAGATAATATACGCATACACTATCCGTTCCCTTTCCGTCATTTTTTCGGTCGCTTTACGGTGCAATTCGTCCATATCAAGTTGTCGGTCGGTAGCGTCTTCACAACTCAGCGATTCATAGTGATCAATATCTTCAAGGCTGATTATTGAAGTTTCCTTTCCTTTTTGTTTTAGCCAATCGATGCAATTGTTTGATAGTATTTTACACAAAAAGAAATAGCCATTTCCATCGCGATACTTACTACAATAGTTAGAGATGTTTTGCCAAAAGTCCTGTACCAGATCATCTGCGTCATAATCATTTTTGGTATACCTGAGAGCAATGAAACGCACTCTGTTGCAGATAACAGCATACAATTCCTCTACAGCCGAATAGTTGTCACCCGCCTTGATTCGTGTTATACAATTGTTAACTATGTGTATGGTATGCTGATTCACAATTTGGTTCTCTTTTGTTTTGAAAAAATAATTATAAATGATTTTTGTTTACTTGTCCAGTTCTTGGGGGAAATAGCTATTAATATGCAAAAGAATAGCTTGTTTTTGCTGCGGAGTTAGCCTATGCCAATCATCGTATATTCCTTTGAAATCATTGTCGATAGGTACCATTGTTTCATTTTTATTGCACAACAATTCAGAAATAGATATGCCGAACACGGCACATACCTTTTCGAGCGAAGAAAGACTGGGTTCATAATGTCGCTTACCATACCAATTCGATATACAATTCTGAGTTAGGTCCGCCTCTTGCGCTAGCGTATAGGCAGACATGCCGTGCGCAGTCATTAATTCTTTAATCTTTTTCCTTGCCCTTTCCGCTGCTGTTTCCAAATTAGATCTCCTCATTGCTTAGTTATCGATATAATTATATCCAACTATAAATAACCACATAAATGGTTATCGTTTGTTTGTTAGTGTTTTATAACTAAGTATCTAAATGAACAATAAAGTAATGTTGGGACAGTTTTGCGTCTAAAACAGTCTATATATATGGAGGGGTAGATTGTTTAACCACTCATTCCAAAGGAGAAAAACCATGAAAATACTGATAATGCATTTGAGTGATACTCACATTAGTAATGACGCGTTTACGAAGGATGAATTTGTCCTTCCTATTACTAACACGGTTAATGAAATGCCCTCATTTGACAAAGCGGTCATCGTTTTTTCTGGCGATATTGCCTTTTCGGGTAAAAAGCATGAATATGTGCATGCTCGACGTTTTATTGGGAAAGTGATAACCCAATTAAGACAGCATTTGGGTGACGAAGAAAAGGTTGACGTAATTATGGTTCCCGGAAACCATGATCTTGATTTTAAAGGAAAGCAACGTGCCCGCGCCGATATTACGCAATTGAAAAAAGAAGGAAAACTCAACCAAATGATTCATGCTGATTTAGAAAACATGAAGTGTTTTTTTGATTTAGCAAATTTTAACGGATCATTCATTACAGATCGTCTAGTTGATAAAATCACACTGGATTATAACAACTATAAAATGGAGTTTAATCTCATAAACTCTGCCCCTTGTTCCGCCCTCAATGACCCTACCGGTGATGATGAGCATGCGCTCCACCATCTTGAGCCTACGCAGATTTCAGCACTGGCAAAAACAGATAAATCGTCCGTCTGTTTTACTGTAATGCACCATGGTTTAGATTGGTTCGACTATGAATCAAGACAATTGCTCGAAGATAGGATTGCTAACGATTCTTCAATTTTGTTTGTTGGACATGATCACATCCAACATTCTATTTTTAACAGTATAGATGGCACCCAAAGTTGCCTTGTCATGCGGGGAGGGACCATATCTCAAGATGGTCAGAAGAGCAAGTTCAACTATGTTTTGTTTGATACGGACAAAAATGCTTTTTCTACTTACTGTTGCGAATCAATCGATGGGCAAGTGTACTGCGTTCAAAAACAACAAGGAGAGGTGGTCATTCCACGAGCCTATTCGCGGAAAGGTTTGCATTTGGACAAAGACTTTTTGGACGAATTATGCTTTGATAGTTTCAATAAAACACAATCCCAGAACATATTTGTCTTCCCTTCGCTAAGCTATCACGTTGACGACGAATCCGAAGATGAGATTATTGACACTGTTGAAGGATTTATGGATCGTGTTTCAAGCGCGAAAATCTGTTTCATCGAAGGGGCAGATCTTTCTGGGAAAACTCAATTGCTCAAGTATTTATATTTGTCCTTCTTTGACATCAAGATTCCATTATATATTGATGCAAACGAAATTAATTATCGCGCGAAGATTCCCGTGTTGCTTCATAACGCTTTTTTACGCCAATACTCGAAGGACGCTCGAGATTATAGTCGATATGAACAATTGCCTTCGGAAGATAAGGTTTTGTTTGTAGACAATTTACATAGGATCAAGGATCAAGATGGCTTTTTATCGCAAATAAAGGAGAAGTATTCACTTATTATCTGCACGACTGAGGACAAGCAAAACAAAGATATCAAGACATTGGTAAAAAACAACCTTGAAGACCGCATGGAAATAATGCGATTAAAACTGGAGGCTTTTCTGTACAAAAAAAGAAGTGAGTTACTAGAGAAGACGTATCGGTTGTTGTATCCAACCGTGTCGGAAAAAGTATTGCGCGAAAAAGTTAAAGAGATAAACACATTTATTAACGATAACCTAAAGCTTTTCAACATAAGCCCTTATTTTATCATATCCTATTGCAAGAATTACGCACAAAACGCTGAAAGCGGGAAAAAGCAGATTGTAGCGGTCGGTGAAGTGTTTTATGCCAACCTTGTTAAATCCTTCGAAGATATTTCAGAAATACGAACAGACACGGCATTCTTCATTCTCAACAAGATTGGGTTCTATATAATGGAAGAGAAGCGTTATCCACTGCCTGTTAATGAGTTCAATACTATTCTTTTGCAATACAATGAGGAATATGGCCAAACCATCAATGCATCCCTGTTTTTGGAAGATCTTGTTAAAGCCAAAATTCTTCGTTATTCAGGCACTTCGGATGTGGAGTTTTGCTCGCTCAACATCCTTGCCTTTTTCGCAGGGAAGTGCATTTCAGACAAGCGAGATACGGAAGAGGGGCGTGCCTTGATTCAATGGCTGGTAAAAAACGTATGCTTTGGTATCAATTCTGAGGTCCTAAAGTTTATAACGGCATTTAACAATGATATTGGCTTGCTGAACATGTTAATTGAAGAGATTGAGAAGTATTATACCGAGTTGGAGGCCTTGGACTTCGACAAGGGCAATCTCGATTATGTGTTCAGGCCCATTACCGCGATACCATTAACGAAACCGACAAAGGAGACTAGAGAAAAGAGAGATCGAACGATAGAAGAGACCGAAAGAGAAAAAGTTAATAGTGTCGAAATCATTAATATTTTCGATTTCTCGGATCGAGATCTAGAACTATATGTAAACAAAACAAGTCGGCTCTGCATTCTGAGTTTGTTGAGCGCTTCTTTGTATGCTCAGTTTTATCACATTATCCCGGCCGCACAAAAGAAGCTGTATCTTGATGCAATCTTCTCTTATCCCGCGAAAACTGTTTATGGTATTCTCAAGCCTATCGATCAAGACTATGACCAATTCATCAGTGATTTGTATCGCGAGTTTTCTATGGTGGATCCGACGGTAACGAAAGAAAGAGTTGAAAAGCTTATCACCAATTTATCTGAATTAATGGTATTCTCGATATATGGCACGGTTGCGCGAAGTTCTGCAACGAAGGAGACGATTGCGAGCATAAAACAACGTTCAGATGAAGATGCAACCACATCGGCTCGGCTGTTACTGATGATGGCATATGAATCGATGGGCCAGCTTTCCCTTATGGGCGCGGAAGCTAGTGATTTGTATGATCACAACCGATATGACATTGTGCGAGATTTGGCGAAGTACACGGTCTACCATTATTTTGTTTGCAATCAATATGAATCGCATGGATATGCTGAGGGGCTTGCCGCCAAATTCTTTGGTAGTGATTCTAAGACGATGAAGCGCATTCGAAACAAAACCATTAAAAAGAAATAGTGGGTATTATATCGGTCCTGCCCCAATTGGTCATTTCCTGCCGAGGGATGACCTACCCCGACATTCTTGGATTGCATGTCATCTCGCCACGCTGATAATACCCACACTACCATTATATGGGTTTGGGGAGCAAAAGACACAGTATTCAACGATAATAGTCTCACTAGACCCTTTCTACTATAGACTAAAAAAGCATTTTAGGAGGATAATCATGGCTAAAAAGAATTATGAGAACAAAAACACATATCTTAGTAGCAGACCAGGGATAATGCCCTTAACCGACGTCGCAGTTTTACCTTCCACTTTATCAATCCCTGGCAGTAAGTTTGTGGCCATGCATACCTTCTCTTGCGAGAACTCTGTTCCTATTTATGAAGTTAAAAGCATGCACGCATTCAATCAAATAATCGGTCACGCGAAATTCAACAACCGAGGTTACGGGGATGTCTACTATAGAGGGGAATGCCATCTGCATGGTTCTTTATTCCCTACACTCTATAGAAACGGTCAAAACGCAAATGGAAGGCAACATCTTAACGAATTAATTAGCAAGATATTGAGTGATACAAATTTCAATAAACTTTTGAAACTCGATGGTCTTGATTCCAATAGTAAAATAATAATAGTAGAAGGGATGCTACAACACTATGCAGGCGGCACAAGATATCTTGACATCGTTGATAACCACTGGGTCGCTTTATGGATGGGGCAAAATACACTTTGCAAAAGCAAACAAATTACAGATTACTATCATTACGTTCGTCGCGCCTATAGCCAATACGATAGCATTGAAACGCCGCCTAAAGAAGCGGACTTATACCAGTACATACTGATTATGACAATTCCTAATGGAACGAGAAAATGTAACACTGGTATTTATTGTTCCAATGATTATCTGTTGTTAGAATTGAGGGAAGCACTTCCTTCGCTTTTTTTGAGACCCCATGCTCAACATGGGCTTGTGGTATCAAAACGTATTCATAATGGTAATTACAAAGAATATGATATGGCTAATACTGTTGTTGGAATACTAAAAATCCGAATTGATCATGCGACCCAATGGCTTGGCAACGGTGATCTTCTTACACAACAAAATCTTTTCCCCGGCCCAGGGATAGATTATGGATATGATGTGCTTTTATCGAGAACTGATATTTTAGGGGATAAATTGATAAAGAAGTATTATTAGTTTCTGACTTGCGTTTTTTAGAGCCTTACAACTAGTGAAAAAATAATTAGATTGTTTTCAATTTTGTACTTCTAAGCAATTATACTACACAGAATTGAGAGCCTCAAATGAAGAATTGTAGAGAAATGAGATTCTACCTACTACGGCATGAATGATTAGACGTTCCCTCTAATTGTTTCGTTCATATGCGGGACAAAATGCGCTGTCATTTCGTCTATTATTATGAAAGCATAAATGCAAGCTCTGTTCTTCTTGGTTTTATCGATCGAGTAAATCGACATTAAGGCATAAGGAGAATAGGTTTAGGAGATAGACTGAAAGAATAGATTTGCATTTCAATGCTGTGGAGCGAGAAATAGTCGGATTTCCTGTCAATCCGCACTATCTACTTGCGCCACAAGATAAAACTTGTTAATATTAAAAAGGAGCACACTAATGGAGTTCACAGAAGGAAAAGCTAACTTGAAAAAAACTATATTAGCAAATGGGCAACATCAAATGATTATTCGCACTTCCGCGCCACAAACGAGAGTCAATGATGTTAATACCCAAGTTGCGGAAACACGCGACAGTGAAACCACTGATATAGAGTTTCCCAATATAACTTCTTATTACATTAAAAACGGCACTACATATTCTGGGGAAGAAGAGAACCTAGTTACGAATGGAAACAACGTTTCGCGTGCCTATTATACCATAAACATTAAAAGCATCGGTAACTTTAGCGTACCGACGTTAGTCAAATTGTGTGTTAAGTTGTCGGGGCCATATGATGTTATCAGGGTATACAATGAAGATCTTTCTATACAATTGGACAAGATCAAATATGATTCCACTAGCGGGTACTATATTTGTGATGTAACCAAAGCGTTTATGGATAATAAATCGGCAACCATTTGTTTCGCCAGTAGCAGCAGTGCGTCTACGTTTATTTATTCCGAGTACGCTGATGACGACAGTAATTATCCGTATGCTGAGGTGACTTATATCCCTGATCAGGCGGTAGAGGAGCATCAGCAATACATCACAGGTACTGTTGGTGATAAGGTTTCGTATAGTGTCAATGTGCGTACAGGAAAGGTGAGAGTGGCAGTTCAAGACATCGCATTAGAAGGATACAATCTGCCCCTTGATTTGACACACGTTCATATGCCCAATTATCCTGTATCAAACAATATAGAGAGTTGCGGCAAGACATATCAGCATCTCGGTTGGAAACTGAATTATCAACAGTACCTAAAACTAGATAGTAATAACTACGTATATATAGACGCAGCAGGCGACAAACATACGTTCGTTTTGGCCGATAATGCCGATAGCGTGGCGCCGTTGTTTTATGATATGGATAAATCGGGGCTCCTCTATGATCCAGCAGATTCAAGCATAACGGATGTTAACGGCAATAGACTTGTCTTTGTGGGCGGTTGTCTCAAACACTTCGTTGACAAGTATAATAATACCCTAACTCTCAATTATGGTACGGGTAGTAATGCAACCCGTGTTTCTTCTATCACGGACGGTATGGGTAGAACGACTTCATTTACCTATACGACTTCGGGAACGAACAGATATTTGTCAAAAGCAACAAGACCGGATGGCAAAATAATCACCTATACCAAGAATATACTTGGACTTCTTAGTAAGATTACCTATGACGGGAAAATAATAGAGTTTATATATAATAGCAACGGATTTATAACCTCAATAACTTGTTATGGGCAAGAAAAAGTTGTATTCGACTATGGTGATTCCGGGCAAGCGATCGGAATAAAAAACTATTTCGTGCAAAGTGGGGTTACGACCTTGACCCACTCGCTATCTTTTACTCGTAACCCATACGTTGTTGCAGTAACAAATGAATTGAGCACCACCATACTCTATAAGTTTGATGCGGAAGGATTATTCGTCGGATCTGCAGAAACGGACGGGAACACCCGGGGGCTCATTTCAACATACTGTACAGACAATTTGTCTCATTCTACCGCATTTACTCAGTTATCTAATATTGCACAAACTATGCTAAGTGGGAATAGCATCGTTTCATCTGGCACAAACATTACTCAGCGAGAATTAAACGTTACCGCAAATACCTATTCTCTTAGGGCAGGGATAGATTATGTTGTTTCGGCATTTGGCCATTTTGAAGGGGTTGAATCATTTGATACTGCTACATATGCTACTTTGTGCATCACGTTGGGGTACATGGAAGCACCAAATGATTATAGTAATATTTTGGAGGTTTATCAAATACTCGTGTTCAATCCGCAGGACGGAGAAACACAGTTTGTTGCAAAAAAGATTCGTATTCCAAAGAACAACTATCCTTGGTATGTGAGAATTGATGTTACGCTCAATAATGCGCCTAATGGTGCACAATTTGTCTATCACAGTGTTAATATACAGGAATCAACCAATTCTATAGAGTATGACTGTATAAGGGGGTTAACAGAGTCCGTCTTTGGCCCTGTATGCTCTATTTGGAGAAAGCCTAATGATAGCAGTGGTAGTTACGAACACTGGTATCATGTTTACCGGCCTTTGCGGATAACATACACTAATAATAATAACCAAACAGAAACCATAGAAGAGTCTGATTATACGTACTTTGACGCGTATTATAATCAATTGACTAGACGCAATTATTCAAGTACATCACGTTACAATGTTTGGATCAACAACGGGAAACGTCTTATCCAAAACGCAAAAGCAACGCAGTTAATATTCTTCGCAGGACGAACGACAACTGTGCATACCCACGACATTGGACGAGGTGGCATAGTCCATTTTGATTCTTCTGCTCGTGATTTACATTACATCAAACACTGTGTTTATGGCACGAACCCAGTCATCCAAGAATTTTCTGAAAACCAGAGGACAAAAGTAAACAATGATGTCACCGATAATCCTGTTATCCAGCGAAGCATAACCCATCGCAATAGTATCCTTGATGTTTCTATGCAGGAGAGTTATTTCGTGCAGTTCCCACCAAATTCGCAAGGGGGGAATGACATTTATCATACCACTTCAACTTATACTATGCATATTATTTGTAGGTACACTTACAACACCTATGGCAACGTAACTAGCATAGAAAAAGAGGCTGTAGAAACAAATGAAATAATCCGCCAGATTTTTCAGTATAATAATGGCATATTATTGTCAAGTTCTTCTCCTTCTGGTTTGACAACCAATGTGCATAGTTTTGTTCACCAGACCAATACCGGCAATGTGGTACAGGACAACATTCCATTTGATGCCAACACGGATACTGTCATTATCACGGATTATGAAACGGGAAATAACGAGCGGGTTGATCAAGTAAAAACAGATATACCCGCAGATCTGACTGCAAGCGGGCAAAACACTGAAACCACAGCTTCTTTAGCGTACGCATATAGCGGCTCCAACCTATTGTCGGTTATGCGTCAACATACAGAGTCATCCGTGGTGATTGATGATCTTGCTTATCAATATGATAATGATCAATACGGGCTAATGAGCGGGTACAAGATCAACGGTACGCAGATTAGAACGATCGATAATAGCTTTACGGCAACGGGCTCCTCTTCCTCGACTATCATACGTGGAACGACATTAACACAGTCATATGATCGTCACGATAGACTTGTAGAAACACGTTCGGGGGTAGCTCTTAATCTTCGTTGCCAATTTGCCGGTGCTCCGGACGGTTCTACTGCTGTCGCGGTAAATCCTGATGCTTTTTCGGCAGATCCTTTGCGAAAAACTCGAGACGCCACGACTAATTGCAATACAACTTATTCATACGATACTTCAGGCAATGTAACGTCGATCTTGACAAAAAAGAGCGGAGTCGATTATATTGCGATCGATTCTCAGTATGACGAACTATCGCAAGAGACTCAGCGAACTACAGTTGTGGATGGCGATACCATTACAGAGAGTTTTACCCACACCTCAGTTTTTGCACCCGTTGTCAGTACAACACAAGTCGATGTTGAAAGCACTAACACTCAAGTTCACCAAAGCGGAATGAGCGCCGACCAGGATAAACTGTATTTGGTATCCAAGAGAAAAGACGTTTTAGGTCGTTTGACATCAACTTCTACTATCATCTCGGATGCGTCTATCAACAAGGGCGTGGGTTTGGATCAAGATTATGTAGTTAATACGTCTTTGCCCTACAGTACCAAATTCCAAACAATAGAGCTCAACCACGCCGATATGCAACCGGCAGTTTATACGACGCTATACACGGAATATTATAAATATGATAAGGCAGAAAACATTACGGCAATTAACACTCAACCTAATTCTTCTCCGAAAAAGCTCTACTCTTACGACAAACTCGGTAGGCTATTGACCGAATGCAACAATGACTTCAGCATGCGAAACAATATAGCCTACACCTATGACGCAGGTGGCAACCGCCGAACTTCCACGTTGACAACTAATCTCGGTGCAGTAACTAGTCGAAAATATATTTATGCGAATGATTGGACCGACAAGTTGATGCAAATACAGGAAACGAGCTATGGATCAACGACCAACTATAACTTTGTATACGACGCATACGGCTTTCCGACGACTTACAAAAACAACTCGATGTCGTGGACCAGGGGTTCCCTGCTAAATGTATATGAAAAGGATAATCGAAGCTTCGTATTTCAATACAATGCCTATGGTATTCGCACTCAAAAACAATGTGGGACAGCGACAACACAATACAAAGTCAATCAAACGCAACTACTCGCCGAAAAACGCACGGCAGAAGGGAATGTTACCAAAATAACCTACACCTATGCCAATGGCGAGATAGTTGGATTGGTTGTAGACGGCGTTTCCTATCATTATCTCAAGAATGCGTTTGGTGACGTGGTAGCAATTTACAATTCCGACAATAGTCTTGTTGCGCAATATCGATATGACGCTTGGGGTAATGTGTTAGTTCTTAGGTCAAACGGTCGCCCCGACATCACCGCTTCGTCTATCGGGAATATCAATCCAATTCGTTATCGCAGTTACTATTACGACAGCGATATAGGGTTCTATTATTGCCAATCGCGATACTATGATCCGGATACTGGGCGTTGGATCAGTCCTGATAGTATCCGCTATCTTGATACGGATTCCTTAGGGGAGTTGAACCTCTTTGCGTATTGTGGGAATAATCCAGTGATGGGTGTGGATCCATGTGGAACTATGCCTAATTGGGCTAAATGGCTGATTGGAGGAGTTGCATTTGCTGGTGCAATAGCATTAACTCTGTTAACTGGCGGTGCGCTCATGCCCGTGGTGGTTGGTATGGTAACAAGTGTTGCTATTTCTGCATCAATACAAGGGTTGGTTGCAGCAACGGAGAAAAATGACGGATGGGACTGGGACGCTTTTAAGCAAGGTGCAGTTGATGGTGCGGCAGATGGCGCAATGTGGGGAGGCATTTTTGCGTTGGGTGGCTCAATATTGCGTACGATAAAAATGGTTAGAAACGGCGTCGCAATCGGAGAGAATATGACTAGGGTTACACAATTAGCAGCTAAGGGTGGGCAAATTACATATAAAGGGATGCCCGGCTATAACGTTATTAAAGCCATTGGCGGTGAAAATACAGCAAGGTATTTATCCATGCAACACAACAAGGCATTTATAGAAAGAATGATGCGTTGGAACATTTCATTGATTGATTTCGGAATAGATACTATACGGCCATATAGAAGCTTTTACTATCTTATGGAAACAATCGTTTCCAGCGGTTATGCGTATGTTACAATTATGTACTGAGGCAGGGTAAAAAATGAGATTAAACAAGTATTTTTCGGGGTTGAGAAAATGGGGTGACGTTGAATCATTCCAAAAAGATGATGAGGTGGAAATACATTTCACCTGCAATAAGGGCACCATTGAAATCTATTGCTATGGAAACAATATCGGTATTGCTGTCGCAATGCCGAAAAGGTGCGATTATTTGGATTCCGACTTCTTCTCGGAAAGGCAAAAAGAACAAATTGCGGATGTGTTGCATTATGGTTATTCCGTGGAGTACAAATGCGCAGCCATAGAAAAAATCATTATCAATACTATGCGGGACAGGTGATGGACATGCATATTATGCTTTTGTTGGTATGGCGAAAAATGGTCGAATAGTATTGTTTTTGATAAAACAAGTTGATGATATTCTTTATTATTTGCAGGGTTACGTCATTGACGGCGCGTGACCGGTTGTGTACAATAGAATAGAGAACAGTATGGACGCCCGCACCCTCTTCCAATGTTTAAGTACCTCTTCTGGTTACCATTCTGGCCGTTCTGCTGAGCAATCTATGCTTATGATGCGTTCGGTCGCAGGTAATATGGGATTATGTGCCGAGGATATTTGATGATGCTAACGCTTATTTGCGAGAGTAGTGGCGCACGCAGAGCATATAGTGGCTTTATTAATTGGTTGAAAGCGGCTTTTGGTTTGTAAGATGCGAGTTGTAAAGTAATTTCTACGGTGTATAATAGAAACGGTTACTGCAGACGCGACTACACCTCATTTTTTGGTCGGAGGGGGATTCATCCTTTTGTTTTTTTGTTTGTGGTATTTGTTCTCTTTTATATATCACCGAAAGCGCTCGTGTTCTGACTTCTATTTGCTCCTTATGTTTGGTGGCATCTGTGCCATATCCGCTTTTGGCGTTTTGTTTGCCATCATTACGCTTATAGAGTTTATAGTAGTAACGGTATGAGAATTGTCCGTTACACTGGCGCAACACGACAAAGCAGATAATAAAACACTATTCTTAAGAAGATACGCTTATACATTAAGTAATACTTATCATGCTACAAAACAAGGAAAAGACAAACGAATACATACCGATAAAATCTTAGATCGTCGATGGGCGGAAAGGCTAATGGCTGGTGAAGTATTCATGCGGCTGTTGCAAGAGTTTGGCGTGCAAAATCGGATTAAGAATCAAAACGATCCTGTTTTGTTCAACTACTTTCGTGCTGACCTGCTGGAAGGAGCGGTAAGGGTTATCCATGACCCCAAGGAGGATGAGGTGTTTTCGATGTTTCCACAAGACTTGCAGGCAGCCATGAGCGGTGGTGCATTGATAGACGTCGGCCTCGGGCCATGCAATTTGTTTTGTTTGTACAGAATGTCAGTAGACCCAACAACGCATAGGTTTTGTCAACCCGACAATCGGTTGCGGCAATTCGGGGATAGTGCAGTCATCATTAGAGATTTCAATGCGTTTTTGCTGCGATTGCTGACGGCGTTGCAAAGCGAGTTCCCCAAATACTTCCTTATGCTTGATGAGATGCAGTACTATGCGTTGGGAACGACCAGAGAGGTTGCGCCACTGTTTAGCAAAGAGGAAAGCCTTGTTTGGCAAAATGAGACAAGAATTGTCGTTGGCGTGTTGGATGGAGATCATCCTTTCAGTAACGGCCGATACCCAATGCAATTGCCCCCTCGAAAAAGGATTATCAACATCGGTGACATCCATGATATTGCGACTTTGGTATCTATCGATCAATTGATGACGCACCATTATGCAGTTAAAGTTTCGTATGCTATGGATGCACCACCCGACAGCCCGTATTATTTAATTAAGCGAGATACGCAAGAGAATATGTCCCACTATCATCCTACTCAGTTAACTGCAATCTTTTGAATATAAAACATATTTTATACTGCGCACGACTTAAAGAAAATAAAAATGGAGTATATATGAATGCCGATGATTATACAATTAAAACATCTCATCTTAATCAGATTCGAGGAATTATTGTTGATTGCGATTTAGTGGAAAAAGGCGGTGATTTGATTTATCCTATGGTTAATTAATCATATTATCGTGGCATCATGTTTCTTTTTCGGAACAATTATTATTGTTATAAAAAGCAGTATAAATTATGATTGGAAGAACAAATATTTTTTTATTTGTTCATACTTTTGAGGATCCAAAGCTAAACCTGTCTCAATTGACATGCAACTGAAATCTCTGTTCAAAGAGTTCGTGTGTGTCAATTATCAATGAAAGCCGAGGGTTGCACGCATCCCCCGGCTATTTGTTAGTTACACCCTTATATGTTTGTCGGGCACGTAGGTCTTTTCACCCACAACAACGGCTTTGTAGTTTGCTCCATTGATATTGGCGGTAGTGTAGAGAGGTTTGCCTTTGGCGTAAGCGCGTAGGGCGATTTTGTCGGATTCTCTCACTGTCCCCACGTTTACGTCCATATATTTATCCGTCCCACCTACTTCAAGTATTTCAAAGCCGCAGCTTAATACATAGGACGAGAATTGCCATAGCTTCTCATAAGCACCTTTGCTATCAAGAATACAGGTTAGATCGTGTTCATTGTCGTATGCAGTTATTCTGTAGTAGTTCATTTCATCCTCCTTTATGCGGCGATCCGCTTTAACTGTTTGTTGG
The DNA here is from genome assembly GCA_902797685.1 of uncultured Eubacteriales bacterium. Lineage (GTDB taxonomy): Bacteria > Bacillota > Clostridia > Christensenellales > CAG-1252 > RUG14300. The sequence continues at coordinate 30,716 of CADBTQ010000090.1, forward strand.
CATAGGGTAGCCAATTTTCCTTGACGTAGTGTTCCAACTCTTCGCTTGCTTTGTTGTTGTGGTCTCCGTACAGCTGTAATACTTTGTGTGTTCTCAGGCTGTATTCCATGGTGTAGAACGGGGTGTCTTTGTTGTCTTTCTCTCGTACAAAGAAGATCAGGCTTTCTTCCCGGAGTATCTTTTCATCGTAGTTCATTCTCCCTACACAGTGGTGAAGCGTTTCCCCTTCTTTTACCAATTCCTGCGGACTTTGCGCGATGATAACGACGTAGTTGTCTTTGGCTATCCGTTCCATCGGTAGATACTTTGCAACAATTCGAGAAAATGCTTCCGCTCTGTTCGCCTTCATTCGTGAGTCTAACTCGATTTGCTTAGTCTTCCATTGGTCTATCCTTACATCGTGCCAATACTTGAAGTCATGAGGGTAGCGGTTGCGTGCTTCCTGCATATCCAGTCCCAATCCCATACAAGCATGGAGATAGTCGTCATAGAGGCTTGTTTGTATCTTTTGTTTGTTGAGATATGCGATCAGTTTCTCTTGCTCGCCTCTAAACTCTTCTCGCAAGTCTTTGTATGTGCATCTTTTTAATTCGCACAGCCCATTTTGCAACCGCTCTTCCTCCTCCACGGGCTTATTCTTTTTGTATGCTTGTATAATGCTGGCTACCCGATAGTAGTTCGTATTCTTGGTGGCTATGTTTTTTATCAGCCACTTTCGGAAACGTTTATCCTCGGTCGCTAACTTGCATATCTGTGTGCTTTTCCAGCGTTCGTTGTAACCAAACTTGATGAGGAACTCAACAACGGGGTACCGCTCGTATTGTTTCAAAAAGTCTATGATTCTATCTGTTTTTAGGTATTGGTACCCACTGTATCGGTATTCGGGTAGTCTTCCTACAAACTCCGGATTGATAAGGGCAGACCATGGATCGAATCGGTTTTGTAACGCCTCGCCCCATGTGTGGTTGTAATAGTAAACTGTGCAACGCGGTATTTCCACACTCCAATCCACTCTGTACCCATACAACCTATAATGTACGATATCCTTGGCGTATCCTATCTCGCTTTGAACGCCGTGCGCTGCTACTTGTTTGCATAACCATTGCTTGCGGTAGTTGCGTACCGCTACGGTTATTTTCACCAACTCTTTTTGAATGGTGGTAAGGTAGGAATAGAAACGGGTGTGTCCCTTTTGGTCTGGATACCATGTAAGATCTTTCTCTCGGATCTTCTTCATTATGTGTTTGGGTATAGGCGTAATCTTGTTCGGGTTCATCTATCTCACCTCCGCATGCTTGAGTTTTCGCAACAGGATATAAAGGTTTTCATCGTCGAAGGTGGCAACGTTGTTTTTCACTTCGCCTGTTTCCATATCCACATTGGTTTCGGGGCTCGGGTAGTATTGTTCGTTTCCCTCTTCCACAACGACCAAAGGTCTAATGGCAGCCAGCTTTTTGTGGTATTCGTCTGCGCGATGGTAGGGGTATCCAATCATGGGCACCCGCGATTCCAGCCCGACCTCCCGACTGCTTAGCGTTAGTCCCACTTGCTTTGCAACAAGCACAGCGTCTTCATCGAAGATTTCATAGAAGTCCCCGATACGCATAGCGACTATTTCCTCTTGATACCTTTCTTTGTATTCCCTATATTGGGTGTATAACGGGCTAACCGTTTCTTTTTGGATTGGGGAAGAATCCGGTGTTTCTTCGTCGTTGTTTTCAGTTGGTGCTGATGGTTGCTCCTCGTCGCGTCCCAACAATTCAAACATGGATTGTTGCGCCGGTAGAGGTTTGGGTATAGGCTTCGGTATTGCCTGCGCCGTGGGTTTCTGTTTGGCTTCGGGTACGTATTTGTTACCATCGGCGGTGTAAAGCGTCCCAGCGATACTGTCTTCTTCAAAGTAGTGGATAGCCCAGCCAAAGACGGTTAGATCGTCTACGCAAGCCGATGCCGCTCCTTTGTTCGCCATCTTTTTTGCTTCTTCTGTTGCGTATCTCATAAACCCTTGTAGATCTTTCTTGTTGAGAAGTGTTTTCCCGTCTTTAACGTAGGGTGTTCCGTTGTTGATCTTGTTTGCCAATTCCTCGGATACGTTATTTTCCAAGTATCGTTTTATTGCGGTATCCGCAATCCCGTCTGTAACTAGATTCAGTGTTCTCATTTCATACCTCCTTTTTCTGTTTTAAGGAAAAAGGCACCGTTAAAACGGTACCTTCTTCCAAATGCGCTTATCCTTCTTCCGCATGGGTAGGATAATGTAATTGTTTTTGTTCTTCCACCTTTGTTCCCTTGCTACCGTTTTATCCTTGTACAACTTCGCTTTGTGGTATTGGAAAGAGTTGTAACAGGTGATATACGATCGGGATTGGCGGTTGAAGTACACCACTTTATACCCGTTGGGGTTGTTTTCATCGGGCTTCATTACACCCACCCCCTCATTTCTTTTGCCAAGTGGGGAAGTCCCGTGAAGATGTTGCTCTTCATTAGGATCTCGTGCAGATGCTTGTCGTGGGCATAATAGTTGTGTTCGGCAACCTGCTTCCCTTTCTTGGTAAGTTTCTTGATCTCGTAGAAGTCGTTGCCGTCATGGTGGCTGCCTTCTATATACAAGTGTCCGTTTACGTCCACGATCCTCACGTTATCCAAATGGCTCAAGCCACGGGTGAGATCCGTGACGTCTTGGATGAATGCACCCGCCGAGAAGTTCCCGTTCCATCTACCGGCAGTGCCAAACAAGAGACATGGCGTGCTTTGTAGTAGGCGTACAAGGGCATATTTGAAGTCGTCCCATCTCCATTGGTTTTCGGCGTAGATCGCATCGGTTACTCTGGATTCGGGTACGTCGTCTACGCTTTCCCATCCTTCGTCTTCTGCGTTTACTTCAAAGATTTCTTGGCGGACGTCTTGTTCTCGGTTTCTATCGTAGTAGTCGTCATATAGGGTTTCTTGTTTCATTGTTTTTTCTCCTCAATTCTGCGGTAAATATCATCTGCGTAGAATTCGCACACGAACCAATTAAAAAGGGCGTGACATTTCACGCCCCTATAATCCACGATGTAGTCGTTGTCCCCGATTTGTTCTATCACGGTGATTTCCGCCATCTCTCCTTTCAATGAGTTGATATGAGCCATTGTCTTATACATTGTTATTACCTCCACTGGTTTCTCTCCAATACTTGATTGAATCAATGATGAATTCTTCGGTGTCGTCGTAAGTGTTTACGCTGGCGTATTCGGTACTCAAAAAGTCGTTGTATAAATAGCCGAGCAAGCCTTCCCCGAAGTCGTAGAGAAGTTTGTAGATATCTTCGTCTAGGCAGTTCTCCAAGATCACGTCGCTGATTTCCGTCTTGACGTGTATTTCGTAGTTGGTGTAGAAGATCTCTTCTGGTGGTTTCTTTAGCACTTCGGCTTTGAACGAGTTGAACTCTTTATCGACTCGCTCGATGACCTCTTGCACGTAGTCGATTTTTTGTTTGGTTTGCTGATTGTTTTCCATTGTTTTTCCTCCTTTATTTTTCGGTTGTTTCTTTGTTTACGATGTTCATAATCGCTTCAAAATCATCCGGAAGGGTTGCTCGGACGTTGTTAAAACCGTTTAGATAACCGATGCTTCCTTCCATGTACTCGTTGGTGGATTCTCCCGTATAGTACAAGAGATAAAAAGAGTGGTCGTCGGCGTATTCGGGCAAGACTGTAAGGTGTTTTACAGGTTGATCCGTAATGGCAGTCTCTTTGTCTGCTTGGAAGTAAACAGACGTTTCATAGGATAATCCGAACGGTCCGTATATTTCATAAGGAAGCCCAAGCCTTTCCGATATACGTTCGGCAAGAGGTGTTAAGACTTCTTTTACCCACGAGGGATAGCGATATATTGTTTGCTCTATCTTTTCTATTTGCTTTTCAAGGCGCCGAATGGATTGCCTCTTTTTCGCTATCGTTTCGAAACCTTTTTGCGTGCTTTCTTCAGCTTCTCTCATCAACTTGTCATAGTGTTCATATAGTGCTTTCATATCATGCCTCCTTATCCAATGCGAGTTATTCCACCGCCAAAGCATTTAACTACTATGTCGCCGAACTCGGAGAATAACTCTTCCGTTTTATTCCAAACGTATGCTGCGGCGTAATAGGCGTTATTGCCACATTCGCTTACCGTGTATTCCCAATCCTCTTTGTACTTGCTTACATAGAGGAAACTCCAACACTCTCCAAACTCTGCGTTTTCGTGCGTGATGGCGTAGACTGTCAGCTCGTGTTCTTTCTCGATTTCTTTCATCTTTTCGTAGATCTCGGGTTCTTGCTCAACCCAATACCCGCCGAAGCATTCAAAGAAACACACGCTGTCGTTTTTCTCAAAGCCCTGTACGTAAGGTTTGTAGATGTCCAACGTTTTCATAAACTCGATCGCCTTGTTTTTTTGCTCTTCTTTCGTTGCGATTTCACACATTGTTTTGTTCCTCCTTAATAGATTTCAATGAGTCCGTCGCTGTATTCATGTACGGTGTAGTCTCCAAGGTATTTCCCGTAGGCTTCGAAGTCGAAAAAGTCTTGCAGGTGTTCGGGTATCTCTCTGTCATATCCGCAACTAGCGAACATTTCTCGTCCGTAATCCTCCCAATCGTAACCTTTGTAGATGTTGATACTGTCATCCCATCTTGAACCGTGTGAAGAAACGAGATCTTCGAAGTCGTCAAAGGAACAAACTTCGAGGTACGCCAACATGGTGTTGTACTTGTACTCATCATCCAGTACACCCGATTCATACAGCGTTTCAAATAGCGTTTGCGGATTGGTATAATCCCAATTTTTGACCCCGGACGGTAAACCTTCGATATCCTGAATAAATAGTTCTTCGTCTATTCCATCGAGAATAAAGCCTTCTTCTTTGAGTTCGTCTGTGATCTGCTCCCAATCGGTGTAGTCCGAAAGGTCCAGCCACTTGGATCCGAGCGCTCTTTCGTTGCACTCGTTGTATGACCCCCACGAGCCAATTACGATACTTACGTTTCCTGTCATTTTCTCCTCCTTTCACCGATTCTGATAATGCCACTCATTTTTATTCTTCCCATCCACGTTCTTTGAAGCGGATATTGATTTTGAGATAGTCCGGCGCAGTGTCTTCTATTGTGAGTTTGTCCCAAGCCCAAGTCCCTACGTACTCGAACGAAGAATCGTCGGTGGGACATGTGTAATCCCCGCCACCTTGTCCGTTGCCTATGCAAGTAAGGATTGGAAGTGGATGAATGCACCATATATCATCGTAGTAGTACATCTTGCTGTTCTCGTAATATTCATTGCAATCCAGATAGCATTTTTTAGTGTGGTTAACAATGTATTTCCCATCTAAAGAAAACTCGGGCGGATTCACGTTGTCTCCTTCGCAATTCCAAGTCTTTTTCATCAGTTCAAGGAGTTGTTCTTGTTTCAACCCGTTCCAATCGGGAAAGTTGAAGGATTCCAAGAAGGTATCTGCATAGTCGCCCATCCAGATTAGGCGAGTGGGCGTTTTATGTTGATAAATGTCTTTGCATACCGCATTGACAGCATCGTTTTTCCACCAAGAGTGTTCCATGATTTTGGCAAGGGTGTATTCCGGCGTTCCGTTGTAAACCACATTGCGATTGTACACTTTGATTGTTTTGTTTCGTTGGGTGATTGGTCTGTAGTATTGTCCCATATTTATTACCTCCTTTATGGGTGTTGTTTAATAACAAAAAAGGCACGTTTCCGTGCCTTATTGTTTAGCGTTCCAACTCTACAAAGTCGGATACTTCTATGCGAGCGAAGTTTGGGCCGTATTCAAAGAATACGCCGTTATTATCCTCGTAGAGATCGTACTCTCGGACAGTGATTTTGCCCGCGTCCGTGACAACGACCGTTATGGTTTGTTCGGTGATCCCGATCATATCGAGAGTGACGTACTTTTCGCCATCCCAATGCTTGAGTTCTTTAAGATAGATTTTGTCGTTCATTGTTGGTACCTCCTTTAATCGACCAATTTGTAATAGATGTAGTAGTTGAGTTCGATCTCGCGTCCTTCGATTTCTATCAACTCCCAGAACGCGCCTTTGAACTCGTTGTCGCTGCCGGTTACTTGGTGGCAGTGTTTCAAGCAATCTTCATACACCTTGATAAAGGGTTTACCGCTTCTGCCGATTTGAGCGGTAACGAGATCGCTATCGGTAATGCAACCGAGACCGGAGACTTTGGCATTCTCCCTGCCGACTCTTGTGACTGTGTAAAGGACTTTTTTCATATTTCATACCTCCTGTGGATTTTCTGCCTTTCGGCAAAAAAAGGGGGCAATATCACGGTTCGGTAAAATACACGCAAATACAAATAAGTTGTCCGACACAAGAACGGGGACAAAAAAGGTAGAAGTGGTATTCTTAAACAAATCCCTTTTTGGGCAACGAAGCAAAAAGTTTTTCTACAATACCTTTAGCTGCAACTCTTTGAAAAAGTTTTTGGTGTTTCTTTTGTCGGACGAGAACTGTGATAAATTGTCACCGCGAAAGGAAGAAACCACAGGAAAAAGGTATGAAATATAAAAGAAAAAAGCCCTGTCCCGTAGGGTACACGGCACAAGGCAAAGGCAAGGGGAAACAGAACGCAAAAGGCAAAAGGTCCCCTGTATATTAAAAATCGGCAGAACGCTACTACATTCTACCGATAAAATAATAAAGCAATAGAACCTCATTTGACAGTTTTTATAGTCAAAAACATCTCATTTTGAGTAAAAAATAATACGAACTCCTTGTTTTCGGGGTTCGTATTATTCGCTTGTGGCGGAGAAGATGGGATTCGAACCCATGTGCCTGTTTTGCAGACAACCGCATTTCGAGTGCGGCTCGTTGCGACCACTTCGATACTTCTCCATATTGGCGGTCGGAAGGGCTCCGACGTCTAAATGCATTTGGCGGAGGAGATGGGATCGAGCCCAAGGACGAGCTAAGGAGTCACGCGTTTGAAGTCTAAGTCCCGAGGTCTACCGCCAAAGTGCATTGTAATACTATCACATTTTGTGACAAATGGCAAGCATAACAAATCGATTGCTTCAAAAATGTTGCGGCGGCACGGTTTTTGATTGACCCCAAAAGGGGAAGACGGATATAATAACAGCATGAAAACCGAGACAGTCAAGACCCAACCCGATACCGCCAAATCCACTTCGACCCGCAAGCGCATCACCTTGCGCCTTTGCTATGCGGCGATGGGGGTGGCGCTGATGGCGGTGTGTTCGTGGATATCCGTGCCCTTTTTTACCATTCCCTTTACCATGCAGACCTTTGCGGTGTTTTTCGTCATCGGTCTACTCGGCACGAAATGGGGCGTAATGGCGATTTTGGCATACGTTGGGTTGGGCGCCGCGGGCGTGCCCGTCTTTGCGGGGTTTGCCGCAGGGGTAGGCAAATTGCTCGGCCCCACGGGCGGCTACATCGTGGGTTTTGTCTTGGCGGCACTGGTGAGCGGTCCCTTGCTCTCCCTTGCCAAAGACAACGCCGTGTGGCGTTATCTCGCCATGATCGCGGGACTGGTGACGTGTTATCTCTTGGGCACTCTGTGGTTTATGCACGTGTCGGGCAACTTCAGTTGGCAGGGCTTGGGCTCGGCGCTGATGGCTTGCGTGGTGCCTTTCGTGGTCTTTGACCTACTCAAGCTGCTCCTCGCCGTGTTTTTGCTCCACCGTCTCCAACCTTTGCTGAATAGGTCTCTGCAATAAACGAAAATCCGCCGATGCGCGTCTTAATATATCGCCGTAGCGATATGACCCCTTAAGGGATTTGCGATATAACACAAAAAAGCACCGACCTCAAAATCGGTGCTTCTCTTATAATCCCAATACAAGCGACTTTTTAACCGAAAACCTACTCTCCTTGTAGCGTGCCGAATAGATTGGTCGGAACGCCGCCCTCGAAATGAGCGGGTTGGGGAATGCCCAAGGCGTACAAAACGATAGAGGCGAGATCGTGGGTGACGTATGAGCCCGAACTACCCTTGATAATATCTCCGAGGCTACCCGCGACGGCGAGGGTGGTCTGTTTTTCGCTGCCCGACTCCTTGCCGTGCCCGCCCTTGACGGTGTGTCCGTGGTCGGTGACGAGAATAAAGAGGGTACCTTCGAGCTTGTTTTGCGCCTTGTACCCCTCGTACACCAATCCCAAGCACTCGTCTGTACGCTCGATGGCAGTTTTGTATTGCTCGGAACGGTTGCCGTAGTGGTGTCCCGCGTGATCCACGCTGTCGAAGTGCGTCAACACGATGCTGTCGTCGGCAACCGACAAGCGGTCGACCACCGCTTGCGCCACCGCTCGATCCACGGCAAAGCTATCCCCTTTGACGAGGGATTTGCCGCTCACTTTGGTCAAACCGGGGACGCCATCTTCGATGATCCCTCTGTTGATCGGGTCCCAATTGCAGCAGGAAAAGAAGGTCGCTCCCGTCCTCGCTTGAGCGCACAGCCCAAAGATAGACGGATAAGCGTCGTTGGCAAACAACTTGGCTTTGGCGTTGGTAATCTTGTGGGTCTGCGCGGTCACGCCCAACAACATCGCCGCCCAGTTGGGCGCGCTGATAGTGGGGTACTGCGCCATGCCGTCGTAGTTGATACTCCCTTCTCCGAAGATCTCGTCGAAATAGGGGGTGTCCACGTCGGCAAAAGCGCCGCCCGCGCCGTCCACTCCAAAGATAACCACCCTGTCGTAGACTTTGGCACGAGCGAGATCGGCAGCCGTGGGCACGATCCCTTGCGACACCCGCTCGGCAGGCGTGGTGGGCGGGATAAAAAACAGTGCGAAATAGAGTGCGGTCACGATGATCGCCCCAGCGACCAGTACCGCCGCGATCACAATGCAGGCTATTTGCCTTTTGGTCAGTTTGCGGGAGCGGGGTTGCTTTTCCATTGCTTACTCCTTGCCGTTATATTTGAGACAAAGCATGGTCAGATCGTCGAATTGGGGCGCGTCCTCGACAAAAGCGGACACGGCTTGCTCCACCCCTTTGAGCACGTCCTTAGGCGAACCGTCCTTGACCGAATTGAGGGCAGTCAACAGTCGATCGGGGCCAAAGAGTTCCTTATTGGCATTAGTCGCTTCCGCCACCCCGTCGGTAAAGAGGAAGAGCATGGCGCCCCGATCCAACTTGATCTCGTACTGCTTGTAGCGCACCCCTTCCATGCCGCCGATCACCAAGCCGTGCTTGTCTTGATAGAACTCGAACTCCCCGTCCGGTTTTTTGACCACGGGGTACTCGTGCCCCGCGTTGGACGCGGTAAGCACCCCCGTTTTGAGATCGAGGATGCCCAGCCACACGGTGACGAACATATCCTCGCGGTTGCTTTGACAGATTTGATTGTTGGCAGCCTCCAGGGCGGCTTTGGGGTTGCGGTACATCATGGCGTAGTTTTGCACCAATATCTTGGCTGCCATCATAAACAGCGCCGCGGGCACGCCTTTGCCCGATACGTCCGCGATGACCAAACCCAACAGGTCGTCGTCAATAAAGAAGAAGTCGTAGAAGTCTCCTCCCACCTCTTTGGCGGGGGTCATCGAGGCGTAGACGTCAAACTCGGTACGATTGGGGAAGGCGGGGAAGATAGAGGGGAGCATATCCGCTTGGATGCGGGTCGCCATAGACAATTCGGCGTCCAGCCGTCCCGCCGCCACTTGCTGTTCCTCGTATTTTTTGGTCAAATCGCGGGAGATGACCCCAAACATATACGCCGACGAACCCACCGTGCCCAAAATGACAAATTGCACTTCCGAATACGCCGCTTGAATGCCCACCGCGACGAGAGGGGAGATGAGGTAGATCCAAAAGGCGATCAACACGTTTTTGCCGAAATTGCGACGGTAGCGGATGAGCAAATACATATCCACCAGCATCATCGCAACGGGAGCCAAATTGGATAACAAATAGAGGCTGCCGCGATGGTAAACGTTGGCGTCGTCGAAATAGTACATCATACCGTTAAATTGCGATGCGATAAGCAGGGCGGTATGCGCCGCCAACAGCGTCAAAAACCCGATCAAAAACCACTTGATCCCCTTGGGATTGGCGGCGAACAGGATCATTTGCGATAGCATCAGCGCCATCAAAGCGGACAGCAAAAACTCGAAGAAGGTATCCACTCGCATCGAAATGAGAATGGCGTTGCCCTCTATGCCGTTCAGCAGTTCCCTCACGAGGTGGAGGGTGATGTAGCCCAAAATCATCCACAAAAATACCATGAGGTACTTGCGAGACTGCTTTTCGATGGGCGCTTTGCCGACTTGCACGAGGCTCAGTCCGCATACGCCGATACCGATGGCGATCATGACGGTATTGATCAAATTGCCGATTGACATATCAAATTGCATGGGGTCCTCCAAGCGACGATAGGCGCAGAGCGCGCCGTAGTCTTTTCTATTTTTATTGTATAATAACGAAAAAGGCAAAGTCAATTTGACGAGTTTGAAAATTGGCCCATCCACGCAAATTTCTCTTTCGCTTGGGCGGTGATACGCACTACTACCTGCCTTCGCATAGCAAAAAAGGGCGCGAAGCCGCGCCCTTAAAGGATTTGTACGTCCTTAGGAATCATGAATCATAGAAATGGCGACCTTCGTCGGTGACGAGCCGTTCGGTCTTGGGGTACTCGAAGATAGCGGGATCTTGGGCATGCTCGTCAAGATACGCCACGAATTCGTCGGCGTACCACTTCGCCATCTCGAGGTTGTGCATGCGGAAGTAGCCGCAGTTGACCGGCGTGGCGCCGGGCACTTCGGTCGCGTCACCCACCGCCAAGAAAGCGCGGCGGAGCAGGTCGAACAACTCTTGCGGGGCGCGATTGCCCTTGAGTATAAGGTAAAAACCCGTCAGACAGCCCATGGGACCCCAATAGACGACCTCGTCTTTCCAGTCGGGATCGTTGCGAAGATAGGTTGCGATGATATGTTCGAGCGAGTGCATCGCCGCCACGTCGACGGCGGGCTCGCGGTTGGGGCGTTTGAGCCGGACGTCGTAGGTCGTGACGAAGTAGTCGCCCAAACGGTCCACTCGGCTGGTAAAGATGCCGGGGATAATGCGTGTATGATCGATCGAAAAGCTTTGGATCAGTTCCATATCGTTCTCCTTTGTGGGTTTTTAGTCGAGGGGAGTTGTTCGTCGCCCTACGCAAAAACGAATCTACTTTGATTCTATCGCTATTATAGTACGTCTTGCACGATTTGGCAACCTAATTGCCCTCTACACGCCGTCTCTTTACAAGCGAAACCTTTGATCTCGTGCTTTTTCGTTTGATCGGGGGCACTCCGCCAAACGAAAGGAAAGCGCCAAAGTAAATCCGCACTTTGCGGGTGCGGATCGCTTTACATTTCGGCGGAGTAAATGATATAGTATTTGTAGATTTTTCGACGAAAAGCGAGGGCGCAGCAGGGCGCCGATCGCCGTCGATTCAAGGAGACAACTATGGAAAAACTCATCATCGAAGCAAAAGATCTGGTCAAGACCTACGGCGAAGGCGAGGGCTTGACGTACGCCCTCAACAAGGTGTCCATCAACGTGTACGAGCACGATTTTTTGGTGATACTGGGCGGCTCGGGCAGCGGCAAATCCACCTTTTTGAATATGCTGGGCGGCATCGACAAGGTGGAGTCGGGCGAGATCAAGGTCTACGACCAAGACATCGTCAAGTTCAACGACAAGCAACTGACCCTTTACCGCCGCAACACCATCGGCTTCGTGTATCAGTTTTTCAATTTGATCAACGACATCACCGTCCTCCAAAACGTGATGTTGGCGCCCGGCGCTCGGGACAAAGAGCGCGCCATGGCGCTACTGGAGAGAGTGGGGTTGGCGGACAAAAAGGACAAGTTTCCCCGTCAGTTGTCGGGCGGACAGCAACAGCGGGTCGCTATCGCCCGCGCCCTCAACAAGCAAAGCGACATACTGCTGTGCGACGAGCCCACGGGCGCTTTGGACGACGCTTCGGGCAAAGCGGTGCTCAAACTGTTGGAAGACATCCACAACGAGGGCAAGACCATCGTGTTGGTGACCCACACCCGTGAGATCGCGGGCATGGCAAACCGTATCATCACCATGAAAAACGCCCAAGTGGTCAAGGAAGAGTACAACGACAATATCGTCAAAGCGGAAGAGGTGATTTGGTAATGATCGGCACGATGCTCAAACCGTTTTTCAAAAAGTTTGCGGGGCTTTTCGTGTCCATGGTCTTCGTGTCCATGCTCTCCATCGGCTTGCTGACCGCATTCGCTTCCACCATCTACAATTTGCGCACCACGTTCAAGCAATACCTTGCCGACTACAACGACGTGGACGCGGTGGTGACCATTCCCTTTACCGAGCGCGCCACTTTCGACGATATCGAGTCGGTGCCCGGCGTGGAGGCGGTGGAATATCGCGTGACGATGGACTCTTTCCTCTACAAATTGACCGGTCGCACCATCACCTCGCGTATCTCTACCTTCAAAGACGACAACTCCTCTTTGTTCGGTCGCTACGTGTTGGAACAAGTGCCCAAGAGCGAGACCGCCATCAACTTGTCGGTGGTGCGCCGCTTTGCCGCCAACAACGGTTTTAAGGTGGGGGACACCATCAAGTTGGGTTACTTAGGGCTCAACTTGGAGTTTTTTATCAACGAGATCATCGAGTCGCCCGAGGCGATACAGGCGCGCGCCAACAACTACGTTTGGTCGGACAACACCGACTTCGGCTACGTCTATATCGGGGAATCCGAACTCAACAAAGCCATCTACCAGTTGGCGAAGTTGATCGAAGACAAGATAACCGAGAACGACGATTTTCGCCAAAAGTACGAAAAGGCGGTTCGCGCGGTGGGCACCACCTTCCCCGACTTGGTCAATCAAGTGGTGGAAGAGGGCAAATACACCACCCGCTACACCAACCAACTGTTGATCAAAGCCGAGCCGGGCTACACCCAAGAGGAAGTGGTCTATCAGGTCAAAAAATATATGCAGGACAAGGGCGTCGAGGTCAAGTCGGCGACCGAAAACCACAATATGTTTTATTACCTGTACATCGAGCACGCCGTCAAGCAGTTGCAGGTAGCCGCCATCTTTTTGCCCGTGTTTTTCTATGCGGTCACCATGATCGTGATCGGGTTGTTCGTCAATCAGATCATCAAAGCGATGACCCCGCAGATCGGCATCATGATGTCCATCGGCGCGGGCAAAATGGATATCATATCCATCTTTTTGGTATTTTCGACCATCATGTCGGTGGTGGCGGGCGTTTTGGGCACGGGCGTGGGTATTTTGCTCAACCGTATGCTCGCCAAGACCATGATCTCCGTCTATTCCATGCCCACCATACCCTTAAGCGTCAATCCTTGGATCGCCGTGTTGGCGGTGATGGCTTTGGTGGTGTTCGCTTTGCTCGCGACCCTGCTGTCTTGCAGACAGATCATGCGCATCACCCCCAAGGACGCCACCATCAACAACGAAGCGGCGCGCAAGAAATTGTCGCCGAGACTGGAACGCGTCATCGAAAGATCCCCCATGAACATCAAGTTGGCGCTCAACTCGGTGGCGCAAAACCCCCGTCGGTTTTTCGTGTCCGTCTTCTCCATCTTCGCCTCTTTCGTCATCATCTTGCTGTCTTTGTTTTTCTACGTATCCAAGACCGAGTTGATGGATCAGACCTTAGAGCGCCGTCTTACCTTCGACGCGCAAGTGTACATGACGACGGTGGCGACGGACGAATTGGTGCAAGAAGTGCGAAGCGATCCATCGGTCAAAGAGATGTTGGATTGCTACTACACTTATGCCGAGATCACCAATTTGGACGGCAGCAAGCACAGCTACTTGGAGTGCTTGGCGTACGACGAGACTGCGCAAAATAATTTGATCAAGATCCCCGACCGCAAAGCCAAGGGCAATATCCACATCGTAAGAGAGGGATTGATCCTGCCCACCACGGTGTGCAAAGCCCTCAAGGTCAAAGTGGGCGACGTGGTCAAGGTGGGGGGCGTGCCCGTGCGCATCGCGGCGGAAAGCTACCAATACTTCCATCCCATCACCTATATGTCCAAGTGGCAGATGGAGCAGTTGGGTTTGCAATACGTGTCCTCCTTCGTGGTGGACGTCAACGACGAAAGCGCGTTTTTGGCGCAAATGAGCCAAAAGAACGCTTCCTTGACCGTCTTTACCAAGTCGCTCAGCAAGGACGTGCACGGCACCTTCGACTCCATCAATATCTTTATCTATATCCTCATCGCGTTCTCTCTCTTGATGGGATTGATCATCTTGTCCATCATGAGCCAAAACGCCTTGATGGAGCAAAAGCGGCAGATCTCGGTCTTCCGCGCCATCGGCTTTACGGTCTTGGATATCTCCAACTTGTGGACCTTGCAGAGCGTGTCGCAACTGTTGCTCTCCACCGTGTTTGCCATCCCGGTAGGGGTGGGGGCGGCAATGATCTTGTTTAAGATGTGTTCGTCGACCACCCAGATCTATCCCTTTATTTTCAACGTGCCGATGGTACTGTTCGCGTTTGCGTTTATCTTGGTCATCATCGTCGTCAGCCACTTGATCTCCATGTTTACCATCAAACGATGGAACTTGGCGGACAACACGCGATCGAGAGAATGATCTAAGCAAAAGGCGGGGCGATCCCCGCCTTTTTCGTCTCGGGGAGAGCAAAAAGCGGTCAAGGGGAGTGTTGACAAATCACCCGATCGGCAGATACTTGTGAAAACCGCCCATCCGTGCTATAATAGTGCCGAACAAAAGAGGAACGCACCCCAAACCATAAGGCTACGGGGTGCGTATAGTGTACAAATGAGCAAAGGCAAAAAGGTACTGTGGATAACGTTGATCGTACTGTTCGTCATCGTAGTGGGCGATACGGTGGGCTTTTTTGTCTACACGAGCATCTACTATCACGCCGACCAAGGGGCGATCGTCTCCTATTGCGAGGACTATCCCGACGTCAAGGTCGAGCCCCTTGGCGACAAAGGCGTGGTCGTCAAAGGAGAGGAAGTCAAAGCGGGCGTCGTGTTTTACCCGGGCGCCAAAGTGGAGTCAAAAGCGTATCTGCCGCTGTGCGCCGCGCTTGCCCACCGAGGGTATGCCACCGTGCTTTTGAACGTGCCTTTCCGCTTGGCGGTGCTGTCGCCCAACCGCGCGGACGGGGTGCAAAAGGCGCTGCCCGAGGCGGACAGATGGTATTTGGCGGGTCATTCGCTCGGCGGCACCATCGCCTGCCACTATGCCGCCCGTCATCCCGCCGACTTCGACGGCGTGATTCTGTTGGCGTCGTTTTCGGATAAGGATCTGAGTCAAACCTCTCTTACCGTCCTTTCGATCTACGGCGACCAAGACAAGGTGCTCCATCGCCGCTCTTACGACAAAGCCCGCTCCCGCTATCCTTTAGACTTCGACGAGTACGTCATCGAGGGCGGTTGTCACGCAGGGTTCGGTATGTACGGCGAGCAAAAAGGAGACGGCACCCCCACCATCGATTCCGCCGCCCAAATCACCCTCACCGCCGACTATATCGCGGCAAAACTGGGATAAACGAGTATTGAATGACCGCAAGCAAGGCAGCCCGCCTTGCTTTTTTGTATGACGCGGGGAATGGCGTATTGACGGGAGAGGGGCCAAATGGTACAATAAGGTATACCTTATAAGGAGCGTGCATCATGGACGAAGCCAAACGACAAGAGGAAGTACAACGACCCCAAAAGCAAGAGGACAGAGTCTCCAAGCGGCGCAAAAAAGAGCCCCTTTCTCCCGAAGTCAAGCGCAAAAGACGGATAAGAGGTTGGATCATCGCCGGCGTAGTGGTGGGCTGTATCGCCCTCGTGGTGGGGGTGCTCGCCATCGTCAACGCGGTGGGACAAAAGGGCTTGATGAGTTTGGCGCAGTCCTTTGACAAGGTGGATTACCAAGGGGCGCAACTAGTGCCCCAAAAGGACGAAGCGGACGGCTGGTACACCTTTGAAACGGACGGCGACCTCAAAGTGATGCAGCTCACCGACGTGCACATCGGCGCGGGATTTGCCTCTTTCCGCAAGGACGGCTGGGCGCTCAACGCGGTGGCGACCATGGTCAGCCAAGAAAAACCCGATCTGGTCGTGGTGACGGGCGACGTGGTGTTTCCCCTGTTCGTTTCGAGCGGCTCTTTCCGCAACCTGCCCGGAGCGCAAGCCTTCGGCGAGTTGATGGAGCATTTGGGGGTGTACTGGACTGTGTGCATGGGCAACCACGACAGCGAGGCGTACAGCACCCGCCCCCTCAAGGACGTGAGCAAAATGTACGAGACTTCGGGCTGGAAATACTGCCTATACCAAGACCGCCCCGTGGAGGGTGTGGACAAAGAAGAGTTCGGCTACGGCAACCAAGTCATCAAGGTCAAAAACAGCCAAGGTATCGTCACCCAATCCTTGGTGCTGTTGGACAGCCACAGCTACACGGGCGGGGACTTCTTGGGCGCGTTGCACAAGTTTGACAACGTGCACCGCAACCAAATCGAGTGGTACGGCAAGCAGATGGACGCCATCAACGCCCAAAATCGCGCCATCGATCCCACCTTGGGGGATTGCCCCCATATGCTGTTTTTCCATATCCCCACCCGCGAGTACCGCACCGCCTGGGTGACCGTGCGCAACTGGATGGCGTCGGACGCCAACGCGGCGGGGCTGGATTTTACCCACTACGACGACGCCTATCCCACCGACCCCATCGAGATCAATTCGGACGTCAAATACTACTACGGAGTGATGGGCGAAAAGGACCGCGTGCGCAACGGCGAGCAGACCTACGGCGTGTACCCGGGCGTGGAAGACCACGACGTCTATCCCGTAGTGGACGGGGTGGAGCAGGACGGCTTGTTGCTCAACTGCGGCTTCGACCACAATCTCAAAGCCATCTTTTGCGGACACGATCACTACAACAACTTTTCCATCGAGTACAAAGGGGTGCGCTTTACCTACGGTATGAGCGTGGACTACCTCGCCTATTCGGGCATTTGGAAGGTGCGCGCCCAACGCGGTTGCACCATCATCGGGGTACACGCGGACGGCTCGTTTGACGTGACCCCTCGCAACTACTACAACGATTACACCGTGACGCAGGACAACTAATTTATGCGCAAATCGATCATGACGATATGGATAGCGGCGCTTGTGCTTGCCTTCGTTTTGTCAGGCTGCGCTCCTCAAACCCTCCCGCCCCAAGAGGAAGGGACGGTCGCGGCGGTCACTACGGGGATCGCCTCGGTCAACAAGCACGGCAGCGTGATACTGGACGTTACGCCGCAAGAGATGACGGCGTTGGGTTACGAGCCCGCCGACTTGGTCCAAGTGGAGTTGGGCGCGACCTCGCTCACCTTGCCCATCGGCACCGCCTATTCCGACGTGGACAGCGGGGACGGGTTGGTGTATTTCAAAATCAAGACCACGGGGGAGAGCCAAGTGGTGTTGGCGCTCAATATGGGCGACTTCGTATCGACCTACGGTATCGCCGAGACGGAGACTGTCGACCAAGACCCCGGATATGCGGTGCGCTGGGCGCAAGGTTATTCCGCTTCCACCCCCGTGCGCATTTCCATGGCGCAAAAGCAGGGCTACGCCCAGGGGTATCAACTCCACCGCTTGGGTAAGGCTCGCACCAACGACCCCGCCGACTATCCCGACCTCGACTACCGCGAGTACGCCAACTTCCGCGAAGTGCTATCGGGCGGTATGGGCGCGGGCGCTCTCTATCGCTCGTCCTCTCCCGTCAATCCCGCCTTGGGGCGCAACGAGCAAGCGGACCGAGCCTTGGGCGAGTGCGGGGTGGCGGTCGTCCTCAACATGGCGGACTCGGAGAGCGTTCTTAGCGCCTACCCCGGCTATGACGACACCCGCTATGCCCTGTGCGACGTGCTTGCGCTCGATATGGGCATGGACTTCGCTACCGACGACTTCCGCGCCAAGTGGGCGACCGCTTTGCGCTATATGGCGACCCACGAGGGACCCTACCTCTTGCATTGCAAAGAGGGCAAAGATCGCACCGGGTTTGGTATCGGGGTGCTGTCCTCTTTGATGGGCGCCACGACCGACGAGATCGTCGCCGACTATATGCTGACTTATTACAACTATTATGGTATCGGCACGGACAGTGAGCAATACCTCGCTATTGCCCAAAGCAATCTTTTGCATTCCCTTGCCCGTTCTTACGGCGTACCCTCTATGCAGGGGCAAGACCTACCCGCCTTGGCGACCGCCTATATTCGAACCCTTGGCTTGACGGACGAGGAGATCGCCGCCCTCAAAGCCAACCTCTCCCGCGACTACGTCCCCTCGGCGGAGTAGGGGATAGACATACGCATACGAAAAACGAGAGCCTCGATTCGACTCTCGTTTTTGTTTTTTTTGTTTGGCGGTGCGGTGTTATCCCAACAACCCGTTGTAGTCTTCTTCCAATACGGCGCAAAGCAGTTCCAACGTCTCCAGATCCGGCTCGCTGATCCCCTTTTCCCACGCGCTGACCGTGCGTTGATTGACTCCGACCTGCTCTCCCAACTGGGCTTGCGACAGTCCTTTTGCCGTGCGCAGCCAACGCAGATTATTAGCGAATTTCACCTTGCTGTCTCCGTTCATGTCCCCATTATCACCAATAATCTTGGTAAAAATCTTGACTTACCAAAAATCTTGGTATATTATAACATTAGAAACCGCCTTGGCGCGGCGTAAATTATGATTGGGTTTTGTGTGCTACACAGCAAGGGAATAGCGTAGATCGAGTACCTGACCGGATCAGGAGGAGTGTGAAATGAAACGATTGTACGTCGCCTTTTTTTTATTGATGACGGTCGTCTGTCTGGCGGCTTGTAAGCAAGCGCCCACCGCCAAGGAGATCGAGACCGCCAAATCGGGCAAAATAGCGGTCTCTCTTTTTGACCTAAATCTCCCTAAGGACAAAATCGAAGCGTCGATGCAACTGACGCCTTTGGTCGGCGTAAGCGACAAGTCTATCACCGACGACGGCAAAGGGTTGTACCGTATCGTTACGCGTACCGAAGGAGAAGGCACTGTGACGCTGTCGACGGACAAAGCGACGGCAGGCACGATAGTCACGTTTTGTGCGACTCCCGCGGCGAATTGGAGATTCGTTTCCGTTACCGTCAACGGGGAGCTCGTGCTAAATAACGGCACGTCTTTCGTTATGCCCGCCCAAGACGCCACCGTCGTCGCCACTTTTGCGGACATGCGCCACGCCGTAGTCGTGGGTGACCATATCGTAGCGGATTGGGGAGAGCGCCGCGATGACTATTATACGATCGTCGAGGGACAACGGTACGAGTTTACCGTCGATTATCAAGAAGATAATCATTATTACGAGGACAAGGACGTCACTTGCCGTTCGAGGGACGGAAACGAGATCCTCGCAACCGTTACCA
>CADBTQ010000091.1 GCA_902797685.1 uncultured Eubacteriales bacterium
CGCTCAAAAGCTTCATGTCCGAGATACCCACGTCGGGTCTGTTGAGGACAAGCGTTTCTACCACAACTGCCGTATCGTCGGCGGTCACGGTATATTCGATGTCTTCCACCGCACCCTCGGGCACGGCATAAACGATCGTTATGGTCGTGCTTTGATTGGGCAACAGCGCAAGCCCCTCGACGGTCTTGTTTACCTCTCCGAACTGCACGTTCACCTTGTCCACAGTGCTTGTACCGATATTCTTGATGGCAAATTGCACAGGCAGATCCAGCCCCGGAACCAGCTCGCCGATGTTGGTTGCCGCGGTCACCTCGATGGCGACATCGCGGAATTCGGCAGAACCCAACTTGATATACGCCAAGGGGTTCTGATCCAAAATCGTCAAAAGATTGCTTCCATCGCTTGTTTCGATAGGTTGATTGGTGAGGTCGATGGTGTCGTATTCCACCAGTCCATCCAGCGAATTGTAGTCGCTTCCAAGCACAATGACGTGCACCTTGCCATCAGCATCGGTGTAGGTATCATAATAATCCACCGTGAAGTTGGCATCGGTTTCGGCAATCGTGATAGGCGCAGTCATACCAATGGCACCGCCGTCCTCGTAGAAGCGCATCGCGTTGAGTTCGTACTTGGTGTTCTTGGTGTCCTCGCTGTCCTTCTTCTGTGCCCAGACGATGGAGAGTTTGCTCAGTTCGTCGGTATCGGCAGGAGCAGAGAAACGGAAGTCTGTGGTGATGTCGCTTGCGGTGTCGACCGAAATGCTCTCGGGGAAGGTTGCGTCCACGCTGCCGTCGGCGTTAATACGCGCCAAGCGGATATCGTGTGCCGTCACGTCACCGAAATCGTATTCGGAATACCAGCCCACCACGAACTGATCGCCAACCGCCGCAACCTGCGCATTGGTATCAGCGTAACTATCGTTGGTGAGGCGACCCGTGGTAACGATGTCGCCGGCCGCATTGATCACGGTAAAGTAGGTTTCGGTGCCGGTGACGTCATCGCCGGTGCGCACGGTGTAGACGAGGATGGCCGTGCCGTTTGCGAGCATAGCGGAATTGATGGCAGTCACCGTGCCTGCGCTGCCGTTGTAGGCAACCGTTGCTTCCGACCAAGTCGCGCCGTCATACATCCTGTATTTGATGTTGTTCTCGGCGTTGAACATAGACGAGAAGTCTTGCTCGCCGCCGTTGTCGGGCATTTTGGTTGCGGAGAGACTACGCCATGCCACAATGGCTTTTTCGCCACGGCTGGCAATGGTGGGTGACATATCCGCCACGCTGTTGTTGGTAAGGCGAGTCGTCGTCCACACAGTGCCGTCGTAGGCACTGACGTAGATTTCGGTGGCGTTCATCATCATGCCCAGGTCGTCGTTGGTGGTTTTGTCGAGCATCTCTTTTTCGGGAGACTCCATTTGCTTGACCCACGCGGCAAAGATATTGCTTCCCGTGCCGCTGGCGACCACGTCGCTGTCGGCAAGTATGGCGTTCTCGTCATCCACGTCGTACAAAGCGCCCATATTGTCGTAGCCGGTGCCGTTTGCTGTGGCGAAGCTGACCACGCTCTGCAATTCGTCGGCGTTGTCGTTGTCCGAGATATAGAGGAACATACTGCCGTCATCGACAAATACGGGATTGGAGTAGGGATAGGCGTTGGTCTGCACGTCGACAAGCACGCTACTGACCGCACCCTTCATGAGACCTCTCTGCGCGGCTATACCGCTATTCCATGCGCGCTCGCTGAGATCCAAATAGTCACGGTCCTCCAGCTCGCCGCCGCTCTCGATGGCGACCAATGCTGTGCCGTCGGACAATAGACGCATCGAATAGGCTCTACCGCTACGGGTCAATCCGAAAATCTCGGCAGCGCCGCTCTCGGCCCACCTGCGTTGGATTTCATCATATTGGTTATATTTTTTCGTCCAGTTGAAGCCGGTAGAGGCAAAGGTTTGTTTGTAGTTGATAAACAGCACTTTGACCTCGAGCCTGATGCCGATTTCACCTTTGATTTCCAACTTCGTGCCGGTAGTGGGAGCATGCTTGAAGTCGGACAGCATCAAGAAGTTGACGTCCGCGCCGATGCTGCCGTAAATACCAAGTTTCAGCTTGGCGATGGTTACGTCAAAGCCAATGCCGGCAAATGCATCGAGCGATACGCCGATGGTTGCGTCGACCAGCATTTGTCTGACAGACGCTTTGCTGGCGAAGGAAACCTCCAGCTCGGCATGGGCGCCTACCTCGAACGAGATGGTCGCAGGCACGGGACCGCACATAAAGTTTTGCGTCCATTCGTAGCTGGCGCTGAATGCCATGCCTACGCTTCCGCCCAAGAAGCCTATTTTCCACTCCTTTGTATTGAAGTCGTAGCCCGCCTCGAGAATAATGGTCCCCGAGAAGCTGGCTTCTACTTTGGTGTCGTTGTCCTCAATGAGATCTTTGAAGTCGTCTTTTGTCTTTTGCACGTCATACTCGATATCGAGACCGTCACCCTCATTTTTGTTTTGTTTTTTACCCACAAAAGCGATCAAGTGGAAAACGCCGGGATCCTCGGTAGGCAGGATCATCAGTTTCAAAGGCATATCCGAGCTGGTAGTCGCCAGTCCGCCCAGGAACAAAAAGCCTTTTTTGAGCATATCGTTGACGCTGATTGTATTGAAGATCTCGCCAATGCTCAACTTGCTCTTTAGCGTGCTGTTGATGTCGTCCGCCGCATCTCTTGCGCCGTCGGTCGGCTCTTGATGCGAAAGATTGCATACGCCAAAGGGTAACGTCACGCTCGTAAGGGTTATGCCGTCCTTTACGAA
>CADBTQ010000092.1 GCA_902797685.1 uncultured Eubacteriales bacterium
CCGATCGGCACAGGAAATTTGGAAGAACTGCGTCGCCGGAGAGAGTACCGGCTGCCCGGAACGCCTCCGCTTCCGGCACGGTCATTCGGCGAATACCGGCAGCAAATAGACCGGCAGGGCAATGCGACCAATATGGCGCTTTTTGTGGGAAACAGTAACCTGCGGATCCATGCGGTTGGCTATGAGAACAGACACGCCACTGCAGCGGAGATGAGCCGCATGACGGGGATGCTCACCGAGAGCATGCAGGAGGGCGCGTTTGGTCTCTCGACCGGACTGACCTATGTGCCGAGCATGAATTCTTCCACAGAGGAGTTGGTCGCGCTCTGCCGTGCAATGGCTCCATACGGCGGGATCTACAACTCTCACATGAGAAATGAAAGCGATTGCGTTATGGAGGCGATTCGTGAGGTCATCACGATCGCGGAAAGAAGCGGCTGCAAGGGGCACATCTCACACCTGAAGGTATCCGGAAAACGGAACCACGGAAAGGCCGGGGAATGCCTTGCACTGATCCATGAGGCCAATGCGCGCGGCGTGGATGTGAGCTACGATGTTTATCCATATACGGCAGGCTCCTGCGGGCTGCGGACGCTCCTTCCGCCCGAGATATTGGTGCGGGAGACGGTCTTTACCCCTACGTTTCTATTGGCACCGGACACGCTTGCGATGCTGCGCAGACGATACGAAGAGGCGGACTGGGATAATCTGTTGCTCTCCTGCGGCGGCGACGGCATCGTACTTTCCGCCGGAGTGTCCGGACTGGAGGGAAGGAGTATTGGCGAGATCGCGGCGCAATGGGAAACCGACGCGGCAGAGGCGGTGGCAAGGCTTTTGTGCCGGACGGAGGGACAGGGGACGATCATCTATCACGCGCTTGCGGAGAAGGATCTGCGCACGTTCCTCCTTGATCCGCTTTGCTCGATAGGGACCGACGCCTTTGCACGCAGCTATACCGGCCCGTCGGCAGAGGGCTGCCCCCATCCGCGCAATTACGGTGCATTTCCGCGGTGGGTACGGAGGTACCTTCTTGACGAAGGGTTGCTTTCGATCGAGGAGGGAGTACGGCGGATCACCTCATTGCCCGCACAGCAGTTCGACCTAAAAAATCGGGGCCTGCTGCAAGAGGGCTTCTGCGCCGATTTTACGATTTTCGACCCGAAAACCATCGGTGAGAGGGGCGATTTTCTCCACCCGGCACAGCAGCCGGAAGGAATCAAATATGTTCTTGTCAATGGCAGGCTCACCGTGGAGGACGGCGTTTTTCTGACGGAGAAAAACGGACGGATGCTGCGCATGCACTGACCTCGTTCAGTTGAAGATCAGAGAGTCATAGAGCATTTCGACCATTTCCTGCTGAATGGGCGTCAGCACTTCCCTGGAGCGGGATATCCAGCCGATAATGCTCTGCACCTTGCTGTCCTTCAGCATCAGGGCTCTACGCGGCAGATATTCGATCTCATCATATTGATACTGCTTAAGGAAGTTGCATCTGTGATAGTCCGAGTTGAGATAATAGGCGTCCGTGAAGCTGACCATTTCATAAAGGGCGGCACGGGAAGAAACACGGAAGAGACTGACACTCGTTTTCAGATTTAGACGGCTCATCACGTCGGAAAAGGGTCCGGTATCCATGTAGGAGTACATAACGGCGGGATAGGGAAAAAGCATATCCGCGGTCACCCAGTTCTCTTTAAGCTGGAAGAGCGGGTTTTTCGGCCCGACCATAACACACAGATCCAAACGAGTGATCGGGTGAAATTCCAGCTTCATCACATTGAGCTGTTCTGTAAAGGCACTCATGTGGCAGTCGTAGATGCAGCACAGACCGATGTCGGAGAGATTGTTGGCGATCAGGCTCATGATATCGGTGCTGGAATCCTCGCGCAGGTCGATTTGGATCCCATCCTCGCTATATTTGTTGTAAATGTCTTTGAGGAACATGCTGAGAAAGTTGTAGCCATTCGACGCGATGCGGAGCCGCTGATTGGCTTGCCTGCCCTTCTGATAGACCATGTTGTCTATGAGGCGGATCTGCTCGCAAATCGGTGTGATATAGGCAAGAAACGTTTTGCCGAAGGGGGTCAGCACAACGCCCTTTGCGGTGCGGATAAAAAGGCTGCGGCCAAGCTCCTGCTCCAAATTTTTTATTGCGGTCGAAATAACGGATTGGGAGACAAAGGATATGCTGGCGACCTTGTTGATCGAACCGTATTCCGCCACCTTGACCATGTATTTGATTTGATTGAGCGTCATTGCGTGTTCCTCCCATGCTGCAAAAGATTTTGAAAGGTGATTTAGAAATGATTTTTTCCGATATTCAGCAAAAGCAGGTCGTGCAGATCCTGCACGAGGAGCTGCTTCCCGCGATGGGCTGTACGGAGCCGATCGCGATCGCCTATGCCGCGGCAGTTGCCCGGGAGACATTAGGCAAGGCCCCGGCCCGCGTAGAGATATCCGTCAGCGGAAACATCATAAAAAACGCGAAGAGCGTCGTTGTCCCCAATACCAATGGCCTCAAGGGGATCCCTGCCGCGGCTGCGGCGGGCATCGCGGCAGGGCAGGCCGAGCGGAAGCTGGAGGTCATCAGCAGCATAACGGAGCGGCAGCAGGCAGACATTGCGTCTTTTTTGAAGAGCTGCCCCATCGAGGTGCGTGCAAGCCGGAGCGGCGCGATCTTCGACATTGAGATCAAGGTCTATGCGGAGGGACATTCGGCAGAGGTCGAAATTCGCGACTTCCACACCAATATTGTCCGAATCGAAAAGGATGGACAAGCTCTGCCGGCGGAGAATAAGACGGAAATGCGGGGGGAAAGCGGCCTTACCGACCGCTCGTTCCTGTCGGTGGAGAGCATTCTGGATTATGCGCGCAGCTGCGATCTCGCGGAGGTTCGCGCACTGCTTGCGCGGCAGATGCAGTACAACCGCGCGATCGCTGAGGAGGGCATGGAGCACCGCTGGGGCGCGGGCATCGGAAGGACGATCCGGGATTCGGCTCCCGAGAACCTCCGCTGCCGTCTCCGAGCGGCGGCCGCCGCCGGATCGGACGCCCGCATGAGCGGGTGCGAAATGCCGGTGGTGATCGTATCTGGAAGCGGAAATCAGGGCCTTACCGCATCGGTCCCTGTGATGGCCTACGCCAAGGAGATCGGTGCGGACGCCGAGCAGGAGATGAGAGCCGTTCTGCTCTCGGATCTGCTGACGATCCATTTGAAATCCGGCATCGGACGCCTGAGCGCGTACTGCGGCGCAGTGAGCGCCGGCTGCTCGGCAGGCGCGGCTATCGCCTTCCTGGACGGAGCGGATTACCCGCAGATCGCGCACACGTTGGAAAACGCTCTCGCCATTGCATCGGGCATTGTCTGCGATGGTGCAAAGCCTTCCTGTGCGGCAAAGATCGCGGCGGCGGTGGATGCGGGCATTACCGGATGGGAAATGTGTAAAAGCGGCCGCAACTTTCATGCCGGCGACGGGTTGGTCGGCGAGGATGTCGAAAAGACCATTACGAACATTGGCAGATTGGCACGTCTCGGTATGCGCGAGACCGACGAGGAGATCCTGCGCATTATGACTGACGCTCCGGCTGTGGAGCGCACGCCTACCTCGACATAATTTTATCGAATTCGGGGAGAAAAAGCAAGCGTGGAAAGAGAAAGGTGAGAATTTGGAAATGAATCTAAAAAATGAGATCAAGGCACTGGAAGAAGCGATGATCGCAGACAGAAGGCATCTGCACAGGCATCCCGAGCTGGCCTTTCACGAGTACCGGACGACCGCCTTTTTGAAGCAGCGGTTACAAGAGTTCGGCGTAGAGCTGGAGCCCCTTGATATGGAGACGGGTGTGAGCGCACTGATCCGTGGGGTGCATGATGGGCCGACCATCTGCATCCGAAACGACATGGACGCTCTGCCTATCCAGGAGCGGACGGGACTGCCCTTTGCGTCGTGCGTTGAAGGTGTCTGCCACTGCTGCGGGCATGACATCCACGCAGTCACCGCGCTCTACTGTGCCAAGCTTCTTCAGGAGCGCAGGGAAGCTCTGCATGGCAATGTCCGGATCGTGATCCAGCCGGCAGAGGAGGGAGCGAGCGGCGCATACGCGATGGCGGCAGCCGGTGCGATGGACTTTACGCCAAAGACCGATATTGTTGTGGGGACACATGTGCACCCGGCCGTTCCTGTGGGAAGCATTTCCGTGATGCCCGGCCCCGCGCAGGCGGCCAGCGATCACTTTACGATCACGGTAAAAGGCGTTGGCGGACACGGTGCATATCCGCACCTGTGCGTTGATCCTATTGTAGTCAGCGCATACCTGATCGCGCAGCTCCAGACCGTTGTTTCCAGAGAAACGCAGCCAACCAAACCGGCTGTCCTGACCTTCGGAACGATTTCCGGGGGAGTGGCAGCGAATGCGATCCCGCGGGAGGTGACGATCACCGGAACGCTGCGCAGCCTATACCCTGACTCACGCAAGCACAACAAAGAGGCAATCATCCGGATCACCGAGGGCGTTTGCAGCGCAATGCGTGCTGAGGGCACTGTCATCTTTGAAGATCCTGGAATCCCGCCGGTGATAAACGATCCCGAAACGACGCAGGCTATTCTTGTGGCGGCAGAAAAGATCCTCGGAAAGGGTCATGGGATCATAACGGAGTTTCCGAGCATGGGCTCCGACGATTTTTCTGTTTTTCTGGA
>CADBTQ010000093.1 GCA_902797685.1 uncultured Eubacteriales bacterium
CTGACGCTTGCCTAAGTCCGCAGCCATCTCGCGTTCAGTTTTTCCTTCCATAATGAACTGGCAGATGCGTCTGCCGTCCGGGTCGAGTCTGTCGAGCTCTTCGTACAGGGCTTCGAGCAGGACCGTGTTCATTGCGATGGCTTCCGGGGAAGGCTCATCGGAAACGAGGGTGTCACCGAGGGTCAGCCCTTCGGCATCGTCAAGCGGTGCATCGAAGCTGACGGTGTTTCCGCAGGCGCTATAAGGACAAACGGTGCAATCGGCATCGCAGGTCCAGAGCTTGGACTTCGGGCAAACGCAGCGACCGGAGCGCTGCATCTGCTTCCTTGTGCGCTCGATTTCCGGAGTGACGGAACGATAGACATCCTCCGGCACCGGTACGAGCTGAACATCGTAGGGATTTTCGGGGTTGCGAACAGGGTAAAAAAATTCTGATTTTGACATAAAAATTTCCTCCGTAGGTTTTCTTGGTGAACGGAGGAAACTTCGTGGTCAGCTGCAAAAAGGCAATAGGACACCTACCGCAGGCCGATGGAGGCTTACTCCGTTCGGGTCTGCAGCTTCCCGCTCAAAAGGCAGCTGTTGTTATTCGGTTGTCCCGTCAAGTACCGGTGAGCCACCGGTGATCAGTCGGTGCAGTAATTGACGGAGAGCAGTTAGCGTCTTGCTCAGGACGGCTTCAGGAATGCGATTGTCGTTTTAAGTGAATTTACGAGGATTTACATATCTTTAACCACTCAGAGGATTGATTTTTACACTTCTTTGTGATATAATGGATAAGAAGTAGACCCAATTACCTCAAACGAGCCTCGGTTTCCCTTGACTGTCTATATCGTAACCGGGCTGATTTTTGAAAGAAAAGGGCTTAAAAGCTCGTTTTGATGGTTCTTTGGTTCTTTTCATGGTTCTTTTTGAAAAGGGGTGTTGCGAGTGCTTTTTTCTGATTTCTGCAAGGTAGTAAAAGCTGAATATTTCGGATATGCGTCTCAGGGACAGTACATGCAGGGCCTCGTTAAAGCCGCGAGAATACTGCGCGATTACTCGGACGATCACCTGAAATCAATCTATAATGGAAACAAGCCCTTCTCGACGAACTTTAAAAAGCAGTTAACAAAGCCAGTTGATGTAGGCCCGCTCACATCGTTCTTCAAAGGCAAGTTGAAAAACGACTGTGTTGAGCTGTTGGCTGATGCGCTTGGCATACCTTCCAGTCTTGAAAGAAATAAGGATTATCTCGCCGCAGCGCTTGCCGAGCAGATTAAAGCCTTCATCGAGTCAAAAGAGGACGATGTTTCTCTCATCGTTTCGGATTCTTACGAGCGACAACGGGTGTCAGCTATTCAGTCGGGTTATCAAATACCGCAGGTGCGATACACTGGAGATAATGTCTGGGTTGAGGACGGAAGTCGAAGGCATGAAACGGGATGCTACGAGACAATTCATCACGAATGGGTAATCCACAACTCTGGCAAGGTAGTCTGGACAAAAAGAAAACTCGTTCTTGTGAACCAGAAAGAAGTCCGGCCCAAATTCTCAATGACGGAAATAGATATCCCCGATGTTCTTCCGGGAGGAATAACAAAAATAGCCGTCGACATTGCTGCCAACGGCTTTGAAGGAAAATTTGAATGCAAGTGGGAAATGCAGGATGCAGACGGAGAGAATTGCTTT
This sequence comes from uncultured Eubacteriales bacterium, assembly GCA_902797685.1. Lineage (GTDB taxonomy): Bacteria > Bacillota > Clostridia > Christensenellales > CAG-1252 > RUG14300. The sequence continues at coordinate 1,672 of CADBTQ010000093.1, forward strand.
CCCAATAGCAGATATATTTTTGATGTAGATATCATTGTGTCGTTTGATTACGACCGATTCAAAAGCGATAGGAGGACAGAATCGTAATGGATAACAATGTCGAAAAATGGTCCACGCTTAAGGAAGTTCAAGAGCATCTTGGAGTCGGGCGCGAAACCATCCTTCACTGGATTTCGCTTAGAGGTATGCCAGCATATAAAGTTGGTCGACTCTGGAAATTTAAACTATCCGAGGTAGATGAGTGGGTGCGCTCTGGTGGCGCAGCAGAAGCATCAGAGGAAAACAAAGACAATTAACTGTCCGCCTTATCGTACAGTTCGACAACTATAATGAAAATGGACCAGCGTGTCTGGGAAAAGCACGAAAAGAGGTTATTAATATGGCAAGAGCAGCAAAAAAAGAAACGGCAGTATCATTGGAGACAGTTTTATGGAATTGCCGTGTTGCCCTGCGTGGCGTGGGCAGCACTGAAAAGAATAGAGACGCAGTTATTGCTCTGGTGTTCTTAAAGTTCGCCGGTGATAAGTTTGAGAAGCGCCGTGCAGAACTGCTTGAACAGTATGGCGATATTCCGGCCTTTTTAGAGAAGGCTTCTTTCTACAATGCGGTTAATGTGTTCTACCTGAAAGAAACAGCCAGATGGTCCTACATTGTGAAGCATGCATCTGCAAACGATATCGCTGTTATCATTGATCAGGCAATGGCTGATATTGAGGAAAGCAACCCGCCGCTCAAGGGCACGCTGCCTTTGAACCTGTTTGCATCTATCGGCGCAGATAAGTCCAAGATCAAGGACCTTATTGATAATGTTAACTTGATCGATGAGAAGCGTTTCCAAGAGGAAGATTTGATAGGTCGTGTTTACGAATACTTCCTTCAAGCTTATGCCGCAGCAGGCACGAAAGAAGAAGGTGAATTTTATACCCCGGCTTGTGTTGTTAAGCTCATTGCAGAGATGATAGAGCCCTTTAGCGGGGTTGTATATGACCCCTGTTGTGGTTCAGGGGGCATGTTTGTACAGTCCCTTAAGTTCGTCGACCGCCATCAGGGAAATCGCCAGAAAGTTTCTATTATTGGTCAGGAGAGCGTTGCTGAAACATGGCGTCTTTGCAAAATGAACCTCGCTATTCGTGGCATCGCGCATAACCTTGGCGATAAGAATGACTCGACTTTTACCAACGACCTCCACAAAGATAAGAAGGTCGACTTCATCATGGCCAATCCTCCGTTCAACCTTAAGAACTGGAGAAAAGAGGACGAACTTACCGATGATCCTCGGTTCACCGGTTTTTCCGTTATGCCTCCTGTTGCAAATGCGAACTATGCGTGGATACTTCATATGCTTTCAAAACTGGATGTCAGCCACGGTGTTGCAGGATTCCTCCTTGCAAACGGTGCTTTGAATGCAGATAGCGATGAGTATACGCTTCGTAAAGAAATCCTCGAAAAGGACCGTGTGGAAGCTATCATCGTTCTGCCGCGTGATATGTTCTACACCACAGACATTTCGGTTACCCTTTGGATTATCAACATGAATAAAAAGGCCGGAACTGTCAATGGCAGACAGCTCCGGGATCGCACCCACGAGATTCTGTTTATGGATCTTCGCCGTTGGGACGAGAACATTGAGGAAATCGTGATCGATAAGGGCAAGAAAAAGAAAAAGACCGTTCTTGATGATACTCAGATTGCAAAGATAAAAGACGTATATAACGGTTGGCAGAGCGTAGATCGAGGCTTGTATACTGATGTTCCGGAGTATTGCCGTTCTGTAAAGCTCTTTAATTCGGATTTGACTGCGGAAGAGAAAGAATTACTAAAAGAAGGAAAGATCGCAACTATCGAGTCGGAAAACTATTCACTGATTCCGAGTAAATACATTGAGTTTATTGATCATGATTTGGAGATTGACTACTCTTCAGAGATGGCCAGAATTCAATCCGAGATGAAGGCTGTTCTTGCAGACGAAAAATTGTCACAATCCATGCTCGAAGAAGCATTTAGGGGGATCGGTTATGGCATTGATTAAATACAAATTGGGAGACCTACTCGAACTGCAAGACGCTCGAAACGATGACTTAAGATATGGTATTGACGATGTAAGAGGGATATCTATCCAAAAGATTTTTATAGAAACAAAAGCCGATATGGAAGGGGTATCTTTACATCCGTATTATCTCGTTAAACCCGATTCGTTCGCATATGTTACCGTTACTTCTCGAAACAGCGAGAAGATTACTATTGCCCACAATACAACTGACGAGACTTATATTGTTTCGTCCTCTTATGTGGTTTTCAGGGTTAAAAGAAATGATCTGCTTTTGTCCGACTATCTGTTTATGTATTTTAACCGCCCTGAATTTGATCGGTATTCTCGTTTTAATTCATGGGGCTCGGCAAGAGAAGTTTTCTCGTGGGATGAGATGTGTGATATTGATATTGAACTTCCGTCCGTGGTTGTCCAACGCAAGTTCGTAAATATCTATAACGCCATTCTTTCTAACCAGAAGAGCTATGAGCGTGGGTTGGAGGATTTAAAGCTGGTTTGCGATGCCTACATCGAAAACCTAAGAAAAAATATGCCGTGTAAACCCATAGGGCAGTATTTGACCGAGTGTAATGAACGAAATGATGATCTCTCTGTCACACTGGCACAGGGCGTAGATGTTAATATGCAGTTTATCCCTGCCAAAAGAGAAGCTGCAGATAAAGAGAGCACATTAATTGTTCGTACAGGGCAGTTTGCATTTAATAAGGTTGTAAAAAGCAATGGAACAAAACTTCCTATTGCATTAAGGCGTGGCCCTGACTGCATCATTTCTGGTTCTTATCAGGTTTTTGAAGTTTCGGATAAAGAGCACCTGCTACCAGAATATCTTATGATGTGGATGGCGAGGCCAGAAACGCAGAGATACTGTGGATTCAATGGGTGGGGATCAACTCGAGATGTATTTCCATTTGATGAATTAGCAAAGCTTGAATTCCCGATTCCTGACATTGATATTCAGCAGGATGTTGTAAACATCTATAATGCATACATTATGCGAAAAGACATAAATGAGAAATTGAAAGAGCGTATTAAAGTACTCTGTCCTATTCTTATTCGTGGATCGCTTGAAAAAACAACCGTCTGAAAGGAGGAGCCATAGTGGACTATATCTTTGAAAAAGGCAAGTTCACCGAAGAAGAACTTGAGCAGGCTATAATTGAGCTGTTTGAAAAGCAGGATTATACCTATGTGCCGGGAGAAACAATCCATAGGCAGTATGAGGACATCTTGCTTGAAGATGACCTGCGCTCTTTCCTTTCGGCTCGATATGCTGGCAACGGACTGAGCGATGTTGAAATGCAGAAAATCATAAACAAGCTCACAATGATTCAGGCCACTCCGCTCTACCTTGGGAACCGAGAGGCGTTCTGGCTGGTCAATGAAGGCTTCGATCTCGTGCGTGATGATATCAGTCAAGTTGCCCTCCATGTGGACTATATTGACTTTGATCATCCGGAGAATAACATTTTCAAAGTAGTAAACCAGTATTCGGTTCAGGGTGATCACCTGCGTCGTCCGGACCTGCTGGTGTTCATCAACGGTATTCCGATTGCGATTTGTGAGTTCAAGACGGCTATCGAGGAAGACACAACGATCCATGACGCTTGGGAGCAGATTACTATCCGTTATGCTCGTGACATTCCCAAGCTCATGAAGTATTGCTTCCTTTCCGTTATCAGCGATGGGGCCAATACTCGCCTCGGAAGCATCTTCACGCCCTACAAGTTCTATTACTCGTGGAATAAGGCTAACGATACGGACAAGGTTTCAAATGGCATCAGCTCGTTGCTTACGATGGTTGAGGGCGCTTTTGCAAAAGATCGCGTTCTGCAGATTCTCCGAGACTTTGTATTCTATCCGGACGACAGCAAGAAAGATGAGGCAATCGTCTGCCGTTATCCGCAGTTCTTCGGCGCTCACAAAATGCTCGATAGCGTCCGGGAACATATGCGTCCCGAAGGCGATGGCAAAGGCGGTACATACTTTGGTGCTACCGGCTGCGGAAAGACTTATACGATGCTATTCTTATCCCGCCTGATCGCACTACGAGATAACGAGGCATTCAATAATCCGACCATTGTCATTCTGGAAGACCGTGAAGATTTGGATACCCAGACTTCAGAATTGTTTGTTACCGCAAAGAAGTATCTCCATCAAAGCGATGTTCGCAGCATTGAAAGCCGCGAGGATATGGAGACAACCTTGAGGGACAAACCGAGCGGTGGCGTTTATATAACTACCATTCAAAAGTTCTGCGAAAAGACAGGACTTCTTTCCGACCGCAGCAACATAATTTGCATTTCCGACGAAGCACATCGAACACAGACCGGTGTAGGTGCCAAGTTAAAGAAAACTGATAAGGGCGTCTTTACCACCTACGGTTTTGCAAAATACCTGCGCGACAGTTTCCCGAATGCTACATATTGCGGATTTACCGGTACGCCTATCGATGAAACGATAGCCGTTTTCGGTCGTGTCGTTGACAGCTACACGATGAAGGAATCCAGCGATGATGGCATCACAGTCCGCATCGCCTATGAACCCAGACTTGCCCGTGTTATCGTTTCTGATGAACAGGCGAAAGAGATAGAAAAATACTATCAGAAGTGCGCTGAAGAAGGTTCAAACCCGGAGCAGATAGAAGAAAGCAAACGCGCAATGAGTAAGATGTCGGCCATTCTTGGGCATCCTGAAAGGCTCAAAAAACTGGCTGCCGATATCGTTTCTCATTATGAATCTCTTTGTGCTGAAAAACCGGAGGTTGTACAGAAGGCAATGATTGTCTGCGCGGACAGACCTCTGGCATTCAAGGTGTTGAAGGCAATCGAAACCATCAGACCGGATTGGTTTGTCAAGAGAAAGGCCGAACACGAGGAGCTGCTTTCAAAAGAACAGCTTGATAAGCTCGTGGCCCTTCCGATGATTAACATGGTTGCCACACAGGGCCAAAACGACGAAAAGGAACTCTATGATCTTTGCGGCACCAAGGACTATCGCAAGATGCTGGACAAGCAGTTCAAGAACACCGATTCTAACTTCCGCATCGCTATTGTTGTCGATATGTGGATTACTGGCTTCGATGTTCCTTCTTTGGCTGTCATGTATATTGACAAGCCGCTCCAAAAGCATACCCTGATTCAGACAATTTCCCGCGTGAACCGTGTTTTTGATGGAAAGGACAAAGGCCTCGTAGTCGACTATATCGGAATTAAAAACGATATGATGGAGGCCGTCAAGAAATACGGTGGACCACAGGAAAGCCCAATCGACGAGCTTAATATCACGCTCTCTATTTTCAGAAATCATCTCGCATTGATCGACGAGCTTTTGGACGGGTTTGATGCTTCAAAATTCTTCACCGGCACACCGTTAGAGCGTCTCGAATGCCTGAATAATGCAGCCGAGTATGTTCAGCTCAAAAAAGAGATGCAAACAAGGTTTATGGGCCTTTCACGCAGATTGAAGAGCGCCTATGTAATCTGTTTCCCGTCGGGAGAATTAACCGATGAGGAAACGGCAAAAGCACAATTCTATCTGGCAATCCGCTCTATCATCTATAAGCAGACCAAGGGCGATGCTCCGGATGCAGAGGTTATGAATAGCGTTGTAGAAGAAATGGTCAAAGACGCAATTACCTGTACCGGCATCGAGAATATCGTCGACGAACACAAATCCGTGGACCTGTTCAGCGATGACTTCTTAGAGGAGCTGGATAAGGTCAATCTACCGATTACAAAGTTTAATGCGTTGCTCAAACTGCTCAAGAAAGCAATCACCTCTTATGGCCGCACGAACAAGGTCAAGGCCGTGGAGTTTGACGAGAGACTGCGTCAGGTGGTTGATGCCTACAACAGCAGAGATAAGCTCGTATTTACCAGCGAGGTTGTTGCGGACTTCGTAAACGATCTGTCCGATCAGCTTATCAAGATCATGAATGACTTGAAGGCCGACCAGAACTCTTTTGAGAAACTGGGTATCTCTTATGAGGAAAAGGCGTTCTATGACATCCTTGTCAAAGTTAGAGACGACCACGGCTTCCCATATGCAGATGAGAAATGCCTCGTTCTCGCTAAAAAGATTAAAGAACTTGTCGATGACAAGGCACAGTTTGCTGACTGGTCTACCCGCGATGATATTAAAAACCAGCTCAACATGGATCTGACCGTTCTCCTTTATCAGAACGGATACCCGCCTGAGTGGGATGAAGAGGTGTTCGAGAAGGTTATGGAGCAGGCCGAAAACTTCAAAAAATATAGCGATTAATTACTGTGGAGGTGTCGCAGTTCATGAATATCAATTTGGCTAAAACCGTAAATGATAAGGACTTTAATCAAGTCTTCAAAGAGGTCTTCCATTCGGAGGGCCTTGGCGTGCATGCCAATAGTGAACTGCGCCTCTTCCGATTGAAAGATGTGAATGATTTCCATTTTTCGCAGGATGCCTTGCGTTCGTTCTTGGGAAAGAATATCGGCCAGTATGTTTTCTCTCGCTCAAAACTGGAGCAGTTCCATATTGCCGGTGATGATTATAGCGTAGGCGTTGAGGCGCTTGACATAATGCGCAAAAACGGAGCTGCAGACGAGCGCGGAACTGGTAATGAAATGGGTGAAATCCTTTTATACGCTTTTCTTGAAACCGTTCTGGGAGCTCCAAAGATTTATAGTAAGGTGGAATTGACATCTGCTGTGAAAAGCGGAACCAGCGCCAGCGACGGAATGCATATTAAAGTGCTTTCCTCCGATGCAACATCTGTAACCTTTGAGATGGTGTTTGGCGTATCCAGCGTTGTTGGCGGTTTCGATGACGCAATTAAAGACGCATTCGATCACATTCAACAGGTGAATTCCAGAACAAGTGAAGAAATCCAGATTGTTAACAGCACGATTTTTGATCTTCCGGAAAATGATCCAGTCGTAAGAGAACTCAAACCTATAATCAAACCAGAACCTAATAAGCAGGTTAACCGAGATTCTGCGTTTGGTGTTTTTGTTGGTTATACGCTCGGTCTGGACAAGTCGAAGTATACGGCACAGGAATACCGGGATCAGATAGAAAAAAAGATGGACGCCGACATCCTGTTCTATGCGCCGCAAATCCGAGATCGCATTCAGAAAATGGGCCTTCAGAATCGTTCCTTCTATTTCTATGTCCTTCCTTTGGATGATGCTGAAGAGGATAAGAAGGCAATAATGAAAAAGATTATGAGAGAAGGTGACGCTTGATGGCAGAGCAGATTCGGAAGTTTGGCGAGGCGTTCTTCTCGGAACTTAATAGCGACACTTATCTCCATAAAATCTATGAGGATATTCTCTTTAATTATGCCCTGAAGGTTTTCGGCTTCAAGAAGAGAACAAAGCGTCAGATTCCGGTCATAGACGCTTTGACATTTGCCGACCTTCTATCAAAATCAAATCATAGCACGCTATCCGATTCTCAAAAAATGTGGGCGCAGGAAATCGTGACTATGCTTCATTTTCTGTACCCGGATAATCAGACGGTCAGTTATATGACAGGGGCTGTCCTTGCAAATCTGGGAAATTATCAAGGGCAAAAACTCATCAATTCATCGTTCAACGGTATAGACGCACTTGATCGCATTTTCTCTGAATTCAAGAAAGACTATTTGACCATTCCCGCCGATCAAAGCAAGCATTTTATGAGTGCTCAAAAGCGCGTGTATGACCATCTGCAGGATGAGTACTTTAGCTACTCCGGCCCAACATCAATGGGCAAATCCTACATTATGCGGATGTTTATTAAGCAGCAGATCATTTCTGGATCAAGGGACAACTTTGCAATTATTGTTCCGACAAAAGCGCTGATAAATGAAGTTCGTACCAAAATTACTACCGACTTAGGGTTGTCATTAAAGGAGTTCAGATATCATATCGTTACCGCCGCTGGTGATGCTGCTCTTAAGGTGGACGATCAAAGCAGGCAATATGTTTTTATCATGACTCCTGAACGGCTGCTTTATCTTCTCATGAACGAGAAAGACATCAAACTCGATTATCTTTTTGTGGATGAAGCGCAGAAGCTCTCCGGCGACGATTCGAGAAGCCCGTTTTATTATCAGGTCGTTCAGATTTTGAGCGAATCCGAACAAAAGCCTCATATAGTTTTTGCTTCTCCGAATGTCCCAAATCCGCAAGTTTATTTGAACCTGATATCTGGAGTTGAAACGGAAACCTTGTCACAGCATAAATTGGCATCTGCGTTTTCTCCGGTAACGCAAATCAAGTTCCTTATCAATCTCGAAAGTCAGGAGGTAAGCGTATACAATGAGCACACGAAAACGCTTATTCCTATTACTTCTGTCGCTCTTCCTGACGCTGATCTCACCGATGTTCTTCTTCGTTTTGAGAAAGATGAACAAGGCAAAGAAAAGCAGTGCATAGTCTATTTTTCTTCAGTGAAAAAGACTGTTGATGCCGCTCGATATTTTGCCGCAAATCGAGTAAAGAAGGATGATAATCCTGAACTCGTCGAACTCGCAAAAGACATTAAAAATGAGGTCCATAATGATTATTACCTCGCAGAGCTCATTTCAAAGGGAGTAGCGTATCATATTGGATATTTGCCTGCATCTATCCGTCAAAGAATTGAAAAGCTGTTCCATGATGGTGCAATTACTGCGTTGTTCTGCACGAGCACCCTTGTTGAGGGGGTCAACCTTCCAGCCGATAATTTGTTTATTACGGATTTCAAAAATGGTCGCTCTCACATGTCAGCCATTGATTTTAGAAATCTAATCGGTCGTGTAGGACGGCTTGAGTATAATCTCTATGGGAATGTTTTTCTCGTGGCGCTGAACGACAAGGCGTCAGAAAAGTATGTATCTCGTCTGCAAGAGGAAATTCCGGAACAGTCTCTATCTGTTGAGAAGGAGCTAACCCGCCCACAGAAGAAGCATGTCATTAAAACACTTCTATCCGGCACTATTGTTATTGACAAACAACTGAAGAACCAGTCTCCAGATTCCTACGATTTGATGAGAAAGTTCGCAATTATCCTTCTTAATGATATTTTGAAGGATCGGAACAGCAAGGTCAGAAGTGAGTTCGCCGCCTTAATGCAGCAGGGCGATGAGGAAAAAATCCGGCAGCTGTTTTCCGAGAAAGAAATAAAGCCCGATGACGACATTACCGTTTCTATCGATCAGACGGAGTCTTTGTATGAGGCAATCGCTCATAACGGACTGGAGTTTCCTGTTGTGGATGCCAACGGCGAATTTGATGGAAAGACCCTACTTCCGTTTCTTGAAAGGCTGTGTGGCATATTCAAGTGGGAACGCTACGAATCGGACACGCTTGGACATGTCGGGAAACTATCTCAAAAGCACGGTAGGCTAAGCTGGTATTCAGTCATTTTAAGTCAGTGGGTTCGCGGGGCCGGACTAAACCAGATTATGTTTCAGGCTATTGCTAACAAAAAGGCAAATCCCAAAGATGCCTTGTTTATTGAAAACCAGTTCGTGGATTATAACGATTCCAGAGAGCACCGGAACATCGTCATTTCAGATGTTTTGAGTGTGATCGATAAAATCATCCTTTTCAAGTTCTCGAACTATTTTCTGAAAGTAGCTAAAGCCTATAAGGAAATTCGTGGAGAAGATCCAAAGGATAACTGGTATGAGTTTGTAGAATACGGCTCTACGAATAAAAGAGCTATTGCAATTCAAAAGCACGGCTTTTCGAGAGAATCTGCCATGTACATAATCCGTCAATCGCAGAAGTACATCGTAGCGGATGAACCAGAATTAAAGCTACGCCGCAGCATTCTTGAATGTCCAAACAAGGGCGTCAGAAACGATGCAGAAATAATACAGTATAACATCCCGGATTTGTTCGTGGATTAAACAGGAGGAGCGGAAGATGCAACAGATTTTTAGCAACACAACATTAACAGTCAATCAGCTAATTGAGAAGATTGACACTGGAGAGCTCGGCCTTCCGGAACTCCAAAGACCGTTTATATGGAAAGACTCCAAGGTTCGTGATCTATTTGATTCGATGATGTGCGGGTATCCAATTGGATATTTGATGCTATGGGAATGCCCTACGCTTGAAAAAAAGAAAACCATCGGAACAGACACACACAACTATGAGTCTCCGAAACAGGTTATTATTGATGGCCAGCAGAGATTAACATCCCTTTATTCCGTTATGAAAGGGAAAAAGGTCATCAACTCAAATTATGATGAAAAAGCCATCGTTATTTCCTATTGTCCATTGAGAAACAAGTTCGAGGTTGGTTATCAGGCTACAAAAAAGGACCCGGAGTGGATCTACAATATAAGCGAGGTCTTCACCACAGCAAATATTACGAAGTTGATCATCAACTTCACTAAGAAACTGGCTGAGTATCGAACCTCCAAAGGCGAAACGCTGAACGACGATGAGCAGGACCTTATCTCTGAAAACATTACTGCACTTTCTAACCTAAAACAGCATACACTTCCGGTGTTTGACATTAAAGCTAATGCCGAGGAAGAGGATGTCTCAGAAATCTTCGTCCGTGTTAATTCTGGCGGTGTTGCCCTGAAACAGAACGACTTCATTCTTACTCTGCTTTCACTGTATTGGGATGAGGGCCGCAAAGAAATCGAGCGGTTCAGCATGGAGTCAACATATCCGGCGAAGGATAAGATCACTTCATACAATCAGCTGACAGAGGTAACAGCGCAGGATGTTATTCGTGTGGTCATGGCTTATGCGTTTGACAGAGCTCGTTTGAAGTACGGATATAAGCTGCTTCGTGGGGCTGACTTTGACAAAAAGGGTGCTGTCGATGTTACCTTACGGGATCAGCGTTTTGATGTGCTGAAGGCCAAACTTCCGGATGTCCTGAATGTCCATAACTGGCACGAGTTCTTGAAATCCATCATGAATGCAGGGTATTTGTCTGGCGACTTGATCCTTTCCGGAAATGCTATTTACTACACCTATGCGCTTTACCTAATTGCAAAGTACCGTTTCAATGCATCTTACAACGAGAACATGCACCTAACCTCGCTCTGGTTTTTCTACGCTTCTTTGGTATCTCTATACACTGGATCTTTTGAGTCCACCGTTGAGAATCACCTGAACTCAATCAAGGAGTTAACCACTCTTGACGAGTATAAGCGGTTTATTCTGTCGAGAGTTGAGGAAAGGCTTACAAACGACTACTTTGACATTACGCTCATTGGTTCTGAAGGGCTGGCTGTTTCAGGTCGAGGTAATAACGCATGGAATGCCTATGTTGCCGCTCTGAATATTCTGAATGCAAAGATTCTGTTCTCAAAGAGCAATCTGCTTGTCAGCAAGCTGTTTGAGCCCGGTACTGACGGAAAGAGAAAATCACTGGAGAAGCATCACTTGTTCCCGAAAGCCTTTTTGAAAACACAGGGGTACAATGATGCCAAGATCAATCAGATGGCTAACTATGCCTTTATCGATTGGAAAGATAATATGGAAATCCTCGATGAAGCTCCTTCGGTTTATTATCCGGTTGTTTGTGAGGGCCGTAGCCCGGAGGAGATTCAAAAGATGGAGGATGAAAACGCTCTCCCGCACGGCTGGGAGAACATGCCCTATGAGGATTTCTTGGTTGAGCGTAGAAAACTGATGGCCGCCAAGATCAAACAGGCATTTGAAATCCTGAAAAGCAATGCAAATTGAGAAGTGAGGAATATCAAATAAATGATTGATGTTTTCACGGTGTCCTTTTTTGGCCATCGTCAGATTGATCGCTTCTTTGATGCCGAGGAAAAATGCTCATGTACGGTAAGGAAGCAAGCAACCGAAAACAAGAGATAGACCGCCAGCACTACACTATTCCGAACCAAAGACCAAAA
>CADBTQ010000094.1 GCA_902797685.1 uncultured Eubacteriales bacterium
AGCCGTTGCTGTTGGCCCAGTTGGAGGGGTTGGACAGGTTGTTGTCGTCCACGTCCAAATGGAGATCGACGGTCAAGGACAGGTACACGCTGTTGAGGTCGCGCAACACGTCGATGTAACGATCGCTGTCGATCACCTTGACGCCGCCCACTTCCTTGGTCAACTTGGAGGGTTTGGCGGTCACTTTGGTACCGCCCACCGCGTTTTCGTCCACCAAATAGGTATCGGTGAGATAGTTGAGCGCATTGAAGCGATCAGCGTCCGCTTCGGTGACCAAAGCGATGCAATAGTTGTCGATATCCAAGCCCAAACCGAATTGCTTGCCGTCCACGTTGAGACCCAAGGACATAAACACGCCCTTGTAGAAGTAGCACTCAAACAGCACGGCGTCGCTATCGTCGAGCAATTCAAACTTCCACTTGTCGGTATTGAGAGCCGCCAAGCCTTCATTGGACAAGGTGAGCGAGTCGGCGCCAAGCGTCATATTGCCTTCCGCTTCGGCAAGGGTAGCGTCGATCAATTCCCCGCGAGAGGAGATCAAACGCACCTTAGTGGCGGAAGATACGTCTACACCGCCCAGACCGAACGTCAAGTCGCTGGATACGTCGGTGCGACCGTAGGTGATGGCGTCCATCGCCGATTGCTCGTAAGTGTCGCGGTCGATCACCAACAAACTGTCTTTGAGCATGACGTACGCGCCCAAGCCGCCGATGACGTCCAGACCCAAGTGGAGCCCGAACATCTCGTCCAGTATGGCGAGCACGTCTTTGCCGAGATCGATACCGATGTAGTTGCGGGTCGCGGAGAAACCGCGAATGACCGAGAAGATGGTGCCCAAGATGTGTTCGGCGCCGTCGAAGCCCAACAGGTAGCGATCGCCCACCTTGAGGGGCACGACCACTTCGCCCTGATCGGACACGAAGGTCACGCGGTAGTATGCGCCGCCCGCTTGCTTGTTGAGCGCCTGCACTTCGGAGGTGGGCAACAAGCTGATGGCGGTCAAGCCGTTTGCCGTCTTGGCAAAGGAGAAGTAACGACTCCATTCGCTCTCGCTGTTAAGAGTCAGGGTGGCGGGGCTATCCACGTCGTTGACGTTTTGATTGACCAACACCACCTTGGTGACGTTGTCCAACCCTTTGACGTAGTAGGGTTGATTGTCTTCCCCTTGCAAGTAGTAGAACCATCTACCCTTGCTGGCTTCCTCTTGCTCGTCCGAAGCCATCGCCGCGCTGCGACCATCTCCCAAGAAGGACATCACGTCCACCTTGACCGACGGGGTCTCGCTGAGGATACCGAAGTCGACGTACGCCCAGCCGTCTTCCAGATACAGGGACAGCAACAACTCGGGCAAAGCGGGGTTGGTATTGTCGACCAACTCAAACAGCACGGTCGCTTGACGGATCACGTCGTTGATATCGATATTGGCGAGTCCGTGACCGAAGATACTGTCCAAACTGATATTGGCAAGCAGGTTGAACTGCAACTTCACGGGATGATCGCGTCTACCCTCGCTGAATACGCCGTAGTCGCCTTCCACTCCAAACAGGTTGGAGACGATGGACTTGAGGTCGAAGCTTTCGGCGCCGCCGTCCGTCCAAACGGACAGATCCCCCGAGAAGGAGACCGCCACGCGGTCGGACAAGGTCAAAGTATCAAAGTGCGGAAGCGCCGCTTGCACGTCCGCGGGCAGATCGACGGAGATGTCTTCCTTGAGCAGTTTGACGCCCAAACCGCCGATGGTCAAAGACAAACTCGGACCGTATTCCATATAGGTAGCGTCCTTATCGTCCAAAGCCACCTTAACGCCCACTTGCAAGCCCTCGGCGGTATCCAAACTGAAGCCCGCCGCCAGCGTGCCGATGTCTTGTAATTCGTCGAAGGACAGATCGAAACCAAAGTGATTGAGCACTTCGGCGACCAATCTGGGATTGATGTACACCCAGAAGCCCTTGTCTTGCGACAAGTTGACCTCGACGATGTTGGCAAGAATGGTCTTGACGGTGTACGACGTATCCGTCAGCATCTTGGCGTTGTTTTCGGCTTTGTGGCAGGAGTGGTCGGTGCAGAAGGGACAGCTTTCGTAACAACTGCCTCTCTCGGTGCAAATGGGATCGTAGCAACCGCAAGAGAGAGCGTTTTGTTTGTTCCACTCGGGCTTGTGGCAACTGCCGTCGCACTCGGGGCAACCCCACACGCAGCTGTGGCGAGCGAGGCACTCGGGACGGGAGCAGGTGCACACCCAGTCGAAGTTTTCTTCGGCGGGAGCGGTCGCTTGCTTGCAATGCGAACAATCGCAATCGAGTTCGCAGTCACCGTCGCAACCGCGAGCCAAAATGCACTCCTCGCACGCGCACCCGCATTCCAAATAAGAACAACTGCAACCGCAGGCGTCGCCGTCGCAAATGCGCACGCCGTTTTGGTCATAGCAACTGCCGTTGGCGTTGCACAACACCGACGAGCAACCGCAAGGCAGGGTCTCGTGATTGATGAGGCTGTTGATATCCAAGCCCACGTACTTGATTTGATTGATATTAAACACGGGGATATCCACGTACAAGGTACAGCCCTCGGGCGCGATACCGTCGTAGTAGATATAGCCAAGTCGGCGTTCCACCGTGCCGTTGGCGGCGCCGCCCTCCACGACCGAAACGTAGATTTGGGAAGCGTTGATATTGTTGAGGTCGATACTGCCCATCGCCTCCAAGGTAAACACCATGTTGGGCTCGTAAGGAATGGATACGAACTCGAAGATGGTATCCAAACCGGGGATCATCGATCTCAAGATATCGGTCAACACCAAGGGATATTCGGTCTCGGTAGCGCCCGTCACAAAGCGACCCGCCGACTCCTCCAAGCGAATGGCGACCGAGAAGGTCACGCGGCTGAGTTCGCTGAGCAACTGATATTCGCTCTTGTCGGCGGTGGTACCCGCGATCTCCTTGCGAGTGCCCTCGTCGATAGACATAAACGAGATGTTGTGTTTGCCGGTACGAGCGTCCAAACGACTGAGGGTCAAGCCCAAACGGGATTGCGTGCCCTCGTAAGTCAAGTTGCCGTTAGCGTCCAACACGAGGTTGCCTTCGGCGTCGCGTACCACTTGATCCTTGTTGTAGTAGAACACGGACACGCTAAGGCCCAGATTCTCAAAGAAGGATCCGTCTTCCGCTTTGCCGTCCTCGTCCAAGGTAAAGTAGTCGAAGATGATTTGGATACCGCCGCCGGGAGTGTCCTCGATCGCCAATTCTTCGCCCGCGATCAACTCGTACAAGTTGCCGATCAACTTGGCGTTGGTCACGACGCGGATACGACCCTTGGAGAGTTCGAAGGTATCGAAGATACTGGTGATGAGGTTGCCGTATTGGGTGCGGCAGCTGCCGTCGCAGTCGGGGCAATCCGCCGTGCACATGTGACGGTTGACGTGAGCGGGATCGGTACAAGCGCAAGCCAGTTTGCTGTGGTGGCAAGCGCAGTAGTTATCCATCAAGCAGTCGCCGTGTTCGTCGTCGCAGTAGCACTTGAGGTCAACGACCGTGCCGGGCACGACGGCGGGCAAGATATTGCGAGCATCGTCGATCGCCACTTTGAGACCGCCCGCCAAGCGGTCGGTCGCCATCGTGGATACGGTCGAGGTGATGCGATCGTCGTCGTCCACGACAAACCACACTTCGCCCACCTTGACGATACGGCGATCGGTCTCGTCCCAATAAGTGGGTACGGCGATCACGTGATTGCCCAAATGGTCGATATAGTATTCCACGCAGGTGCCGTTGGCGACGCAGTCGGGATAAGCGCAGCGGCAAGCCAAATGGTTGACGCAACTGCAGCAGGACGAATCCGAGCCCATGCAGTACATACCGTCCGCGCCGCAGGCGCCCTCGTAGTCGCCGGTACGGCGAGCGTAGGACACGCAGTAAGGATCGGTGCAACCGCAAGGCAAGCAATCGCAATGCTCGTCGTCGCACAGTTTGGTCCACACCCCGTCGACTTTGGTCCAGCAAGAGCCGTTAGCGACGCAATCGGGATCGTCGCAACCGCACTTGAGGGCGGCGGGAGCGGCTTGCTCGGCGGGCTGGGCTTGTTCTTGTTGTTCGCCGGTGGGCAACAGGTCGAGGAGAGCGTTGTTGCTCAACTTGATGTTGTACAAACCGATCATAGGCGCGTCGATATACAAAGCGCCGTCGTCGCCCACGTAGTAAATACGCAAGAACAACACGCGGGTGTCGGGATCGTTGTACTCGGTCAAGTACAACTTAGCCATCAACTCGCTGTTGAGCAGATTGCGCAGATTGAGGTTGGCTTCCAACTCGATGTCGAGTTGCACTTCGTAACCCACCCCTTGATCGGCGGGGTCGACCACCAAGCGGATCTGTTCGTTCATGAGGTATTGCAACGCTTTTTGCAGGTTGACTTCCCCGCTGACCATGTCCGCTTTGAGGCTCAAAGCCAACGTTAGATACAGATTTTCCAATACCAGTTGATCGCCCTTGGGCATACCCAGATCGAGCAGCGTGGTGTACACGATGGACGAGTCTTGGGTGCGTTGGGGACGGATACTGGTGTCCGCCAACTTGACGCCGGGCACCACGTTGGTATCGCCCAGCACGACCGCGTCGTCGGGATTGAAGCTGAAGTTGAGGCGCAGGTAGCCCACGTCGGTGGCGGGATTGGCGGTGGCGGAGGTGTTAGCCAATTCAAACGCCATCATCAACCGCTTGTCGGCAAGGCTAAAGCCGATATAGCTTTGCGCGTCTTGGGCGGGACGCAGCGCAAACGGCAACGAAATGTCGAAGGTGGGGAGGAAGGCGTCGAGCAAGGTCGCAAACAGGTTTTGATCGAGCATGACGTACATACCCTCGCTGTAAGCGCCCGTTCCGTCCGCCACGAAGATGTAGTCGATACAGCTTGCCACGGTGCGCGCTATGGACTTCCAAGCGGGTTCTTCCCCTGCGGCGGCGGTAGATCCCATCAGACTGCCGATGATGGACTCCACGTCGATACCGGTGATCAAGAGTTTGTCGATCTCCAACCAAGGCAGGTCGACGTACAACTCTCTGTTTTTGACGTCGAGGTACACGCCCGCGAACAGGTGCGCGTTCGCGCTACCCGCGTTCTTATAGTAAACGTCGAGCAACAATTCGCTGCTGTAAATGTCGACCACGCCGATCTGCGCTTGCACGTTGACGTAGAAGGTACCGTTGATACCCTTGAGGTCGACGGGAATGTTGCAGTTTTCCACGATGCTCTCGATCAAACCGCCGAAGTCGTAACGCCCGTCGGCAAAGTCGTATTCGACGACGCCCAACGCGGACACGTACACGTGATCGTAATCGTCGGTCGTATTGAAGCGACTGCCGTCAAAGGCGATGGTCTGTTTGGTAGCTCTTAACGCATAGTCGTGAATGGATAGTTTGAGGAAGGGATCGCTTTGTCCTTCTCTCTTGTGATTGAGCACGAGATCCAACACGATGTCGTGGTTGAGTAGATCGGCGGCAAAGCGCAATTCCTTGATGTTGTCCGCCAAGAAATCGGTGTTGACCACGTCAAGACCGAGGTTTTGGAACACACGCTTGTTGACGAAGAAGTCGAACACGCCCTTGTTGGACAGGTTGATCTTTTCCAATGCGGCGGTCACGAGACCCAACAAATCGTTGGAAGTTTGTTCTTCCGCGTCCGCTTGCGAGGGAGCATTGAGCCCCAACACGCCGTAGATCACCTCTTGCAAGTTGAGTTCGGACAAGGTCTTGGCGATGTCGGTAGAGGACAGCAATTCGACGATGTCGAACTCCACCCTCAAGCTGAGACCGTCCCCGAAGATGGGCGCGGACACGTAGAGGTAGCCCGTGCCGTCGTAGAACAGGGTCAACAGTTCGCCCTCGTCGTTGGCGAGATAGACGTACAATTCGCTCGCGCCCAGATCTTTGAGACCCAAGTTGAGGGCGATCGTCAAAGTGAGTGAGTGCGCCACGTCGTTTTCGACCACGAAAGGAATGGTCTCGGCGCCGAACACGCCGTTCAACAAATCGGTCAATATGTATTCGGTGGGATCCGATTGATTGAGAGCGTACGAGATGTCCACGGTCGCCGTCAAATACAAGTACTCCAAGTCGTTAAGATAGCCGTACTCGCTGGTATCGCTGATGGTGTGCGACAATCTGCCGCCCAACTCCAACACGGGTTTGTTGACTTCCAATTTGAATTGGGTGGTCAACGAAGCCTCGTCCACCGCCGACAAGGTGACGGACAGCAATTTGTCGCCCGACACTTCGGCGCGGAGGTCGATGACGGTGTTGAGTTCGTAACCCATCTTGCCCAAAAGGTCGACAATAAACGCGCTGGTCGCTTGCACGATCACTTTGTCGGGGTTGAGAATGATCTCCAACGCTTTACTTCTATCCACGGGCTCGGCGGCCATCGCCGAAGCGTTCCCGCCGAAGAGCAGACCGAGGATGTCGTCGATATGCAATTCCATCGCCACCTTGGGCAAGCCCAAACCGGACAAGTCGAGGTAGACGTAATTGCTCATATAGTACAACTCGGCAAAGGTCGTCTCCACTCCGTTGAGGGTACGGCTGAGGTTGACGTACAAAGTCAACTCTTGCACCAAAGTCTCCACCACTTCGCCGATGGTCAATTCCCCTTGGGTGATGGCGGCGAATTGATCCGCTTTGAGTCCCAAGTTGGCTTCGATACCGAAGTTGACGGATTGCACGCTTTCGTCCACCGTAAAGGAGGTGGTGCTGTTTTGCATGGCGTCCACCAAGCCGCCCAAAGCGCCTTCGTCTCCGCCCGAGATGAGTTTGCCCAACTCGATGCTACCGCCCTCGCCCACGACGCCGATGGCGCCGGACAATTCGAAGTGCAACATCTCCATGTCGGTGATGGTGGAGTATTGCTCCAAGGACGCTTCGTACTCCAATTCCCCGTCGAAATCGACGATGGGATCGTAGAGGTCCAAAGAGACGTACTCCTTGTCTTTTTCGACCGTCAGCGCCGCGGACAACAGTTTTTCGTACACGGTCACGCGGTCGGTCGCGTCCACGTCCTTAGCCAACCACTCGAAGGCGGTGGTCTCGGTCACGTCGTCGTCGATGATACTGTTGAACAGTTTGACGAAGCTATGTTCGCCGTCGATATCTTTAAGATCAAGATCCAACCCCGCAAGCGCGGTCGCTTGACGCAATAGATCGGTAGCGAAGTTGATCTGCAACTGTTGCCGTCCGATGGTGACGCCCGCCATCAAGTTGAGAACTCTGCCCAAGATCACCGCGGTGGGATCTTCGGCGGCTGCCGTCTCGGGATTGAGAAGCCCCAGTAGCAAGTTGTTGAGCAAAGGCTTGATAGGCACTTCGTTGACCTTGAGTTTGAGATCGAAGTAAGGCAGGTTGAGATACAACGCGCCGTTTTGACCGTCCAAACCCTCGGTCGCGCTGCCGATATAGGACACGCCGAACGCCAAGTCGGACTCGACGTTGACCTTGTGTTCGTCCACGCGATCTAAGCGATACACTTGCAACACGATATCGCTGCCGCCCAAGTCGACCACGGTCTCCGAATTGCGGTCGAAGTGCAGGTTGAGTTGCAGGCTCACCAAATAGTGCGCGTCCACAGACTCGTCCACGCCGTTGTCCTCGCCGACCCACAAGCCGAACGGGATATCCAACAGAGAGATGGGCAAAGCGGCAAGGCTGTCGCCCAACATATTTTGCAAGGTCTCGCCGAAGATATTGCTCAACGCGATATGCGTGCCCTCTTCCAAATAGAGTTGCGCCTCGAGGTTGAGTTTGAGGGTCAAGAACTCCACGTTGGTGCGGTAAGCGCAAGGAGGCTCGATCTCGCGTTCGCTAAAGTCGAGTTGCACGTCGGCGATATCCACTCTCATAGAGGTGGTGTCGTTGAGAACGACCACCGCGCCGATGTCGAGATTGTCGTCCAACGACAAAGCCAAGCTGAGTTCGGCGCCCTTGACGTTGATGGCGAAGTAATCGCCGTACCACTCGCCCGACACCGATTGCGCGGTATCGAAGTCGTACAACTCTTTGTACGTATTGCCGTCGCTGTCCTCAACGACGATACGACCCACGGTCACGTCGGTCAGATCGAAGGGGTTGTGGCTGACCATCAACACGTCTTTGGTCATACCAAAGCTCGAAGAGGTGCCGTCGGTATAGGATACGACCACCGTGTACGAGCCCACGTCCAAACTGGCGGTGCCCGCGCCTTGATAGTTGAAGGCGATGGTCGAATCCTTACGGCTGACGACGAAGTAGTCGGCGATCGAACTTGCGTCGCTCAACAGGACTTTGCGCTCGCCGTTTTTGAGGATCTCGATGGAGTTGATAGACTTGTTGCCCAAGTTGAGCACGTACACGTACTCGTTCATTTGTTTGGCGAAGTCGAAAGACCCCACCAGTGCGCCCTCGTCGTCGTAGACCAGGGCTACGTAATCACCGTCTGGCATAGCCGCGGTTTGATTGGTGTTTTTGAGAGTAAAGCCTTGGGGCAAAGCGGGCAGGTACTTTTCGTAACCCAAGAAACGCAACACCGATTGCAATACGGTGCCCGTCAACTGCGCCATGACCGAAATACCCTTTTCGCCGCTTTCCGCCATGTACAGATACACGATGCCTTCCACACGGCTGAGCATGGTGCTAAAGTCGATGCCGAAGGTGTTGTCTCCGTCCTCCGCGCCCGCCGTTTGAGCGGGTTCGGTGGCAAACAAGCCGCCGATCAGGTCGCTCAAATCGAGGTCGAGTTGGAAGGGCTCGATGCCAAACAACTCCTCGATGTCCACGCCCAAGATACCGCTGTTTGCGCCTTGCTTGTAGTACAAGGACAACAACTTGCGCCTTGCCGAGACGCCGCTATCCACGCCGTCCAAAGTCCAGTTGCCGCCCGAGATACCCACTTTGGGGGTCACGCCCGTGTTGGGCACGACCGAGACCTCGCCGTCGATGACCCACTTGCCGTCTTGGGTGGTGAGGACGGGAGTATCTTCCACCCTCTCCTCGGACAACACGGCGGCAAATTGCAAGCCGTACAAGTTGTCCAGTCCTTCCGCCAAGTTGACCGAAGCGTCCACGGACAGCACGAATTTGCCGTGCAGATAGTCGATGATGTCGATAGACAAGGTCGTGTTGACGAATTCGCTCAAAATGCCCTCGAAGTTGATGCTGTTGGTGTCGTTGGGATCGGTCGTCATGCCCGCCTCGAAGTCCAAAGCCGCCTCGAAGGAGAGGTTGACGCGCATACCTTCGCTGCTGACGTAGGAGTTGAGCGCGCCGAAGAAGTCTTGTTTTTCGCCCGGCACTTTTTCGTCGTAGATGGCGGTAGCGCCCGCTTGATTGCGGAACGCCAATTCCACGTCGCCCAGCGCCACGTCCAGACCGACGTCGTCGGCGAACATAGCGCCCAAGTGCAA
>CADBTQ010000095.1 GCA_902797685.1 uncultured Eubacteriales bacterium
ACGGCTCCACCTTCGGCTTGGGCGACAACCTCGCTCAATACGTGGGCGCGCTGTTCGTCAACCTCGGTCTCAACGCCAGCCAGATCAACGGCGACTACGTGGTGACCTTGCGCGTGTATCTCGACAGTTTGGACTTTACCAACTTCGATATGCGCAACCTGCAAGTGTATCTCAAACTGCAAAAGAAGGTCTACAACACCACCTACGGCGGCGTGTACTACGGCGCGGAAGGCGTGTTGATGGACAGCATCACCGTCTACTTCGACGGCGCGACCATCTATATCAACGGCAACCCCGATCTGTTTACCTACATCGCGGCGCCCGCTATCTTTATCCCCATCGAAGCGACCATGAACTACTGGGGTCTCAACCGCGCTACCGCGGCGGCGATGGAAGCGCATACCCCCCAAGCGCTCGCTTCTCGATACGCCGAGGCGGGCGAAGGCTTCTCGGTGGGCGGTATTGTGAGTTTGCTCCGCAACATTCGTTTGGGCGAAGGCTACATCGGCGTAGGCTTGGCGGGCGACTTTATGGGCAAACTCCTCGGTATGTTCCTTGACGTGGACGTCGACATCGACGTGGATTATCTCGACATGGATATCCAAATCCTCAACGGCGCGTTGGGTATCTCCTTCGCCAAGACGACCACCTTCGAACCCTCTAAGGTATTGGATCAAAACGGCGATCCCTTGTACGTCAGAGCCGAAGACTTTGCCACCATTAAGGTGGACGAGACGGCGCATACCGTCGCTTTGACCGACGTGGCGGCTCTGCATCTGCCGCAAGGGGAATGGACTTTGACCGCTTCCTATCAGGACGGCTCGACCAAAGAGGCGACCATCAGCAAGGGTAGCGACGTGGTCTACAAAGCGCAAGGCGCCACCGTCAGCACGAGTTTGTTGTACACCTACTTCTTCGAGACGGGTACGCCCGTTTCCTTCCAAGTGAGTACTTCGTCGGTCACCTTGTACGAACAAGAGGAAGACGGCTATCACGTGAGGACGGACGGCTTGTATATCTTGCGTACTCTGACCGATCCCATCGGGGCGGACAGCGTGCAAGTCACCCTCAACGGACTGGGTAAGACCCTCACCTTGGATACCAAGGCGGAGTGGCCCACCCTGACTTTGGACGGCGTGACCACTCGCGTCAAGTATCAACGCGACTACTTCGTGATCTCGCATCCTTCCATCGCGGATTACAGCGGCGTGACTTCGGTCACCTTTGCCTCGGACGGCTTGTACGCCATGAGCCTTACCGAATCGGGCGCCAACAAGCAATCCGTGTCGATGGACGTGCTCATCCACTCCATCGAATTGGGGTTGGAGTTGCCCGCCGAGTATCGCACCCAAGCGGGCGGCGGCGTACCTCGTATGGTGGACGGCGTAGCGGTCTACGGCAGCGGCGGTCCCTACCACGCGGCGGACGAATATTCGTACGTCGGTATGGGCTTGGGCGGCGCGGTCAAAGGCTTGGCGCTGACCGATTACCAAGAGTGGAGCGAACACGAGTACGTGATCGAAGGACAGATCGAATTGACCTTGGATTACGACACCTTGGACTACGAATTGCTGTCCCGTATCCAAAACAATCAAGCCGACATGACTCACTTGGGTACTTTGGCGCAAGCGATCAAAGCGGCTATCCTTATCAATACGCGCGTCAACACCACCATCACGGTGGAGTTCGCGCTCAAGATCAACGCCAAGAGCCGCTACAACAGCGAATTGCTCGTCAATATCTACATCGACGGGTATACCCGCACGGTGGGCGGTGTGACTACGCCCGTGACCGATCCTCTGACCATCTACTTCGACGGTGCGGGCAACGGCAACGAGTCTCGCTTCTACATCGACTTGTCCTTGCTGGGTATCGAGCCCTTCTATATCCAAGTGGACGCGGTGTCCGCGATCGTGACTTGGATCACTGGTTTCGTCCAACAACTGGAGTATCAAAGCAGCTCGTCCGACAACGGCGCGGGCGGACAAACCTTGGAATGCGGTTGTACCTGCCAAGCTTGTATCGACAACCACGGTTGCGTGGCGATGGACGGATCCTTGCTGTGCGACGGGGATTGCAACTGTTCGCATTGCGCTCTCGAGTGCGGCTGCCGCGACGCGGTGTGCGTGCAAAACGGTTCGTGCTACGGCGCCGCCGGCTTGCGCTTGTGCGACGGCGATACGTGCGGTTGTTCGTGCGCTATGCTGCCTTGCGGTTGCAACGACGCTCAATGCGTGGCTTCCCGCGGTTGCTACGACGACGAGGGCAATTTGCAATGCGACGGAGATTGCGCTTGCTCGCACTGCGCTCTCGAGTGCGGTTGCCGCCACGAAGATTGTTTGGCTAACGGCGGTTGCAAGACGGACACGGGCGCGCTCGTCTGTCCCGAAGGCTGCGATTGCTCTTGCCACCAAGGCACGCCGCAACAGACGTCGATCGATTGGATGTCCTTGCTGCCCGAGATCAGCCGCATCGTCGGCGGGGTCAGTTTGGGCAACGGACGCATCCTTTTGATGCTCAACCCCAATATCCTCAACAACTTGACCGCGCTGTTTGCGGTGGAGACCCTGTTCCCCTCCGAGACGGATATCTCCTTGGATTGGCACATCTACCGTGATACTTCCAGTTCGTACATCCGCCTCAAAGTCGGTATGGACGTGGAGGACGACGAGGGCAACAACAGCCGTTTCGACACCGCTCTTACGATCGGTTACACCACCGTCACGATCTACAACGCCGCCTTGGGACGCGACTATACGCTACTCTCCGACGAAGAGTTGGGCGACAAGTGGTTGACGTACGCCGACAAATTGTTCGGCAAGTACGACCTCGCCTTGGCGGGCGGCGGCGTGGAAGTTCCCTTGACCGAGACGACCGTTTCCGACCTCACGTCGAGCAGCACCATCAAGGCGTACTATCCCGACGGCAGCCTGTTGGCTACCTTTGCCGCTACCGACACCTTCTCCCGCAATATCGCTCCTTCGGACGACTATACGGGTTGGATCGACGTAGCCAATTTGCAGATCGCGGTCGAGGCGAGCGTGGGCTTGGCGCTCAACAGCAATTTGACTCACGACATCGACTTGACCCAAGCCTTGACGGGCTTCCTGTTCCTCGGCGACACCGACAACGTGTCGTTGGAATTGGACAACACCAACACCGCTACCGATTATCCCGACGCCAAGTTCCGTTTGGACGTGGGTATGGCGTTGGATCTGACCGACTCGCAAGGCACCGAACTCCGCTTGGAGATCGTCAAAGAGTACAAGGTGGCGGGACAAATCAAGAATTATCTGTTGCTCGGTCTGTACTACGTCAACCGCGACGGCTCGCTGTATCTGTCGGTACCCGCTTTGGATATCAACGGTATCAAGGTCAGCAACCTAGACTTAAGCGGCGTGCTGTCGGGTATGGTCGGCATCAACTGGCGTGAAGCGCTGGCGGGAGCCGAAGACGAAGACAAGACGTTCGGTTTGCTTTTGGACGCTCTTGACCTCGACCTCAGCGTGGTCGCCGACTACATCGACAAGCTGGTCGCCGCTTCGCAAAGCTACGTGGACGGAGAGGGCAACGTCATCAAAGCGTCCTTGGCGCTGGCTATGGGCAACAACCAGATCGGCTTGGCGGTCAACTTCGCTCTGATCCGCTTGGTGATGCAATACGCCACCGATATGGGCTGGCTCAACCTCGATTCCATCTTGGGCATCGCCGACGTGGTGGACGACATGATCGGCTTGGATCGCGTCAAATTGGCGATCGACCGCGGCGACGGCGAACTGGGCGCAGACGGCGACATACTGGGTCAACTCCAAGTGTTGGTCGGCATCTACTTTGACAAAAACGACCCGAGCGAGCTGGGCAAACATCTCCTCACCGACGGTTACGACTGGTTGGGATTGGAAGTGTCCATCGGCGGATTGTCGGTCGACTTGGGCGACGCCAAGACCTCGCGCAAACTCAACACGCATACCTTTATCTCGGGACAAGAGACTAAGTTGGAGTTCCCGCTCTACACGGGTACTCAATACGCTTATCGCGGACACGACTTCGTCAACCTGTCCTCCTTCGGCGATTTGAGCGCTTATCCCGATCTGTTGGATCTGTCCGCTTTCCATTTGGCGGTAAGCGGCGATATCCAAATGAACTTGTACGCCGATCAAGACGGTACGCACAACTCGCTCATCGACACGCTCGTCAACTTGGTCACCGGTCTCAACGTGAGCGCCTTTGACTTTGAGGACGGCTCGGTGGCGATCCACCGCAACGTCAGCGACAGCTGGACGTACGGCTTCAATATCGAGGCGGACGTCGACTTCGGCAACTGGAACAATACCGAACTCAAGATCGAGTTCGTGTACAGCCGCAAGGGCGACACCGGCACGGTGGAAAACCCCGAAGTCAACAAGATGCTGATCATCGGCTTGTACTACTGGGGCAAGACCAACAGCTTCTATCTCGATCTGTCCAACTTCGGCTTGATGAAGGTCAAGGTGGAAGGTCTCAACTTCGTCGCCATCCTCAACAGCTTGGTCGGCATCGACGTGACCCAAGGCTCGCTGCAGATCGGTAAAGAACTGTTGGCAAGCATTTTGGGCACCAGCGATATGACCCAAGTGGTCCAAAGCTTGCTCGACCGTTACGAGGAGAACAAACTGTTCGGCTCGACCGACGAGGAAGCGGCGGAAGAAGAGGAACAAGAGCAAGCGGAAGCGACCCGTTTGGGTTGTGGCTGCACCAATCCCGCCTGCTTAGAGGCGGGCAGCTGCTTCGACGAAGCGGGCAACCTCTTCCCCGGCGAGCATCACTGCGCTTGCGTGGTGGAAGACGCCATGATGAAATTGACCTTGGGCGCTTACGTGCGCAACGCGGTCACGGGTGTGCGCGGCACCGATCTGCACGTCACGATCAACACCGAGATGGTGCAAAAACTGCTGTACATACTGGGCTTCGATATCGAAATGCCCACCGACAGCCAAGTGGAATTGGACGTCAAGTTGGGCAACGGTTTCGACAAGCTCAACCTCACCATCACCAGTTACGACCTCTACGAGGACGGCACGCGCGTCAAGATCGGCAACACCGAGCAAGCCAACGTGTTGTCCCTCACCGTCGACACCCTCACCATCGGTTACGCCGTGGGCAACGAGCCTTTGCTCAAAGACAAGGTCTACACCGTGTCGGGTGCCAACCGCGTGGAGAAGAGCGACTTCTCGGGTCTCAACCTCGGCGGCATGGTGGGTATTGCCAACAACTGGTCGGGCAGCGTGGTCGCCGGGCTCGTCGAGTCCTTGCTCGCCGGTCTGTATCCCAAAGATCTGACCTTGTACGTGGGCACCAACTCCACCTACTTGCGCTCGGACGGCGCTACGATGGACAGCGGCGACCGCTCCAACCTGTTGGCGATCACCCGTATCGGACCCAACGTCACCCTCAAAAACACCGACGCGCCTACGACCTATGCGCACGGTCTCAACGTGGATATCAGCAACATCTTGGCGTCGGTGCCCTTGGCGCGCAACGTGGTCAGAGGTCTGTATCTGTACGAAGATACCTTGATGCTCGACTTCAGTATCACCATCAACCTGTTCGGCAACAGTTACGACATTTTCAAGCGGGTGTTTGAGGTCTTCAAACTCGACTTCGCTTCCATGCTTGGCGGCGTGAGCGTGTCGGGCGGCTTGGACGACAAGACGGATATCAGCGAGCAACAAGACGACGACGTCATCTCGGCTGCCGACTTGGCGGAAGGACTCAAAAATCCCATCGTGGGCGTTTCGGTCGAACTCGGCTCGGGCGACATCGACCTCGACGGCAACTACGTGTCCGGCAACGGCTCCAAGAGCGCTATTCGTATTCAACTCAATCCCAAGTTGGTGGGCGGCGTCCTGTCGGGCTTGCCCGATATGTTGGTAGGCGCTCTCTCGGGTGCCGAAGCCCTCAAGGGTATCGAGATCAACGCGCCCGACAACGCGTCCTTGTTGTACGCCGTGTACGACGGACTGCTCGACGTGTTGGTCAACAACTACTTGGGCAACTGGCCCGCGGGCATCACCAGCATGGCTCGTTCGGTCCTCGACCGTACCATCGGCGACGGCGTGGTGGACTTCTTGGCGCAATTCTTGCCCTTCCCCGAAGTGACCACCTCGTCTTCGTGCGCTTTGACCATCGTGTTGGACGATACCACCGTGGGCGGCAAAGCGACCATGCTGTCTAAGATCTACTTCCGCGTGTACACGCCTTCGACGGGTGAGTATTGGTACGTAATGCTCAACAACCAAGGTCTCAATATGTCGGGCGTCGACACCACCAAGTCGGACGCGGTCGAGATCGCGAGCGGCACGGGCAATATGGATACCCGTATCATCTCCGACGTGTTCGACCTCGATCACGACAAGGACGGCGTGGTGGATTATATAGAAGATCTGCCCACCGACGCTTCCGTCAAGCGTTGGGTCAACGTGCCTTCGGGCGCCGAAAACCTGCCTTACACGGTCAAGATGAGTTGGAGCGACGCCATCTTCCAGATCGATCCCACCAAGTACGTGGGCTACGTGGACGAGGACGGCTATACCTACAAACGCGATTCGCAAGGCACGTCCTTGGGCGAGTACGGCGTGTACTCGGTCGAGGGCTACGTGCTCAACTACGTGACCACGGTCAAGGTCGAAGTGCCCGCTACCGCCGCACGTCTTGTCAAGACGGACAGCAACGGCATCCCCTTGATCAGCGGCTCGGGCTTGAGCTTCCCCTTGATCTTGCGCGCGGACGAAGTGGACGAGTTCGTCAACAGCTTGCCAGGCATCATCACCGTGTTGTTTACCGACGGCAACGGGGACGGCACCTTCTCCAAGACCTTCGACGGTACCGAGGGTACCGGCTCGGGCGTGGTCAAGTGGGACGCTTCCGAATTGTCCGATTCGTACGAGGGCGGCGTGTACCAGTTGCACCTCACCTTCGGCGACAACTTCGTCAGCAACTACTACGTCGATCTGCCCGTGACCGTCACTCCCAACAAGTTGACGGGCGTGCGCTTCCTCGCGGGCGACGGCTCTTACGAGCAAAGCACCGCCAACTTGGTGTTTACGCCTTACGAAGAGATCCATCTGCCCGGCAAGGTGTGGGCTACCTTCGGCAATTCCGCTCCCGCTATCTACAACATCAAGTGGGCGGTGGACGAAGGGACGATCCTGCCTCAATACACGGGCGCCAAGTACTACGTCAGCGCCAAGATCGGCAACCTCGACGTGGGCTATTACGATTACGACAACATCAAGATCGAGATCACGTCCACCATCATCAGCGATTACAAGGTCTTGGCGCAAAACGGCTACGACCTCGAAGATCTGGATCTGACCTTCGATCCCTATCACATCACGGGCAACGCCTCGGTGGTGGACAGCAAAAACGTCGACCTGTATCCCCGCTACTTGTGGATCAAATACGAAGGCTCGACCGAGTACAAGCAGACCCGCGTCGAGTGGGCTCTTGCGGGCGTTAGCAACAACTACA
The DNA here is from genome assembly GCA_902797685.1 of uncultured Eubacteriales bacterium. Classification (GTDB taxonomy): domain Bacteria; phylum Bacillota; class Clostridia; order Christensenellales; family CAG-1252; genus RUG14300. The sequence continues at coordinate 7,510 of CADBTQ010000095.1, forward strand.
AGGGCGGCACGAGCAAGGCGGTGTTCCGTATCACGTCGGACGACGAAAAGGAACTCGCCCGTATCCAAGCGGCGGGCAGACAAGAGATCGAAGTGGCGGTCACCATTATGGACGCCACCGTGGTGCAATTAGACCTTGCCGACGTGGCGACCAACATCGACCCGATGTATCTGCTGTTTGTCAAACGCGGCGAAGACGGGAAGATCGTGGATTACATCGAGTACACGGCGGGCGCCACCAGATTGCGCGGTATCTTGAGCGACAAGCGCTTCAATCTCAACCTCAACGACTTCGATTGGGCGGAGCTCAACGAGTACAAACCCGAGTTGGTCGTCTACGACGCCGTGCATCACAAGATCGTCGATCCCGCTTCGGCTACCGACGAAAACTGCTACCCGCGCACCGTGTCCGTGACCTACCGTAACGGCACCGTCGCCACCTTCCAAGCCACCGTCCGCAACGGTGTGTTCGACGAAAAGGGCGGCGTCATCTGGAACACCGACGGCGTGTCCGTGACTTATAGAGGCGGCACGCAGATCGCCACCTTGACCGTGGGCAACGAGCAGGGCGGCTATCAGACGGTGGACGTGGCGATCGAGATCGTCAACCGCACGGTGGATAGCATCGACTTGCACGAGGTGCGTTCCTCTTACGAGTTCGATCCTTACCTCTACACCGATTACGCTTTGGATCCCTCGTTGTATCCCACCAACGGTAAGTCGTTGGGCGAGATGCTGTTGGCGAGTAAGAGCGAGATGGGCAACGTCATCTTTACCTCGGCTTCGGCGGGCTACTATCCCATCGAGGCGTGGAACCTCGACGAGGTAAGACAGTCTTACGAAGGCGGCGTGTACAATGCGGTCGCCAAGATCGGCAACAACACGGTCGGATACCAATACGTCGGCTTTGCCGTGACCGTGCAACCCAAGGTGTTGCAAAACGTGTACGTGCCCGAGTTCGTGTTCGATCCTTACGGCGACGTGGACGCTTTGAACAAAGCCAACTATCCCACCACGGTGGACGTGCGCTTTGCCGACGGCACCTTGCGTACCTTCAACAACGTGACTTGGGACACCACCGCTCTATCCGCTATCTGGAATTACCGCGGCGGCACGAGCACGGTGACCGCCAAGATCGGCAACGCTTTGGGCGGCTACCAAGAGTACGCCGTCAAAGCGACCGTTCTCAACCGTACCATCGAGGCGTTCCGTATCAATGCGGACGGCATCCTGTACTTCGATCCTTACGGCATCCGTTCGGAGTCGGCGAACTACTCCTCGGCCGATCCTCGTCTGTCCTCCTCGTATCCCGACACCATGCGCGTGGATTACGTGGGCGACACTTCGGGCTACGTGGACGTCGTGTGGGATATCAACCCCGTCATCAACGGATACCAAGGCTACAAGAGCCGTTCGGTCGTGGATGGCGTGGAACAACTGTACGTGGATTATCAAGTCAACGTGCGCGCCGGTACCGAGATGGGCGGCTATCAGACGGGCGTGATCACCGTAAGGGTGGTCAACCGCGAGATCGACAGCCTCATCCCCGCCTCGCTCACCGTGGATCCCTACGCCAGCGACAACCTGCCCGATACGGTCATGATCCGCTTCCTCGACGGTACCGAGGGCTCTATGCGCGTGGAGTGGACCAACAAGAATTACGATCTCTACGTGTTGGGTCGCGACGTGGACAACTCGCACGCCACCATCGACGCGCGTATCGGCAGCGCTTTGGGCGGCTATCAGATCCGCACCGTGGACGTGTCCGTGGTGGAAAAGACCATCTCCGAGGTGTACAGCGGCAACGAGATCCTCGCCAAGAGATTGGATTCCAACGCCAACGGCGTCATCGACAAAGAGGACGAGTTGGTGGGCAGCGACTTTACCTATACGGTAGAGGAGAACGGGGTGGAAGTGACCTACTTAAGAGAAAGCTTCCGCTACGAGATCGATCCTTTGGACGGCTCGGCGGTGCTGGTCTTGGTCTCCAAGAACTTGACCACCGGCAAGTCGGTCGTCGTTCGCACCGGTCTGCCTTCGGTCGTGGTCGCTTACTTCAACGACAGCGGCAGCAGCCGCAACCTTGTCGCCGCTTGGGATCTCGCCAACGTGGTGGGCGCCACTTACGAGGGCGCGGTGTTCGATTCGGCGCAAGGTCTGGGACAAGGCGCGACCCTCTCGATGGGTACCGCCAAGGTCGGTTACGTCTCGCTCGAAGTGCCCGCCGTGGTGCTCAACCGCAAAGTGGCGCTGGATAGCGAGGGTCGTCCCATGATCTATACCTCGTATAGCGAGGGCAGCGGTAAGCGTCTCAACGCCATCATCGACGACGATTTCGACGCCACCGTGTATCCCAACATCCTGTACTTCGCTTACGGCGCGACCGCGTACCAAGACGCGGCGGTGTTGTCTCGTATCGTCTCTTGGACGCAGGAGGGCGAGTCGGCTACCGTGACCTTGGGCAACGCGACCTACGGCTATCAATCCTTTACCTTCCCGGTGTACAAAGTGACCCGTTCGGTCAGCTACGACAGCAACATTTCGGTCAACGCCGACGGCTTGAACGCCTTGGCTGACAAGATCGATTCGCTCTCTTTGGCGAGCGGCGACGAAAGCTTGCGCAACTCGCTTACCGCTTACTTCCGCGGGTTGGTCGACGGCAGCAGTACCTTGGCGGATTACACCGCTATGCTCGCCGCGCTGCAATCGCTGAGCGTGTCCCGTACCTCGACCGTCGCTTTGAACGAGGCGGTCAACATGGCGACGCAACTCAAAGAAAAACTCATCTTGATGGTGGATCCCTACAACATCGTGTTGCCCGACACCCTCTCGGTGACTATCGGTCGCGCCATGAGGAACGGGGCTTACGTCAACTGCCGCGAATTGGGCTGCGAGGATTGCGATTGCGACGATTGTTCGGACTGCGATTGCTGGTGCCACGCTTACACCTACACCATGGCGGTCGACTGGTCCAAAGCCGCCATCAACTACGATTACACCATGGCGGGCACCACGCAATACATCCACAACGTATTGGTGGGCGACCGCACGATGGGTTACTTTACCGTCAACGCTTACGTGGAGATGGAAGAGCGCTACATCAAGGGCGTGGAGAGATCCGAGTTTGACATCGATCCCTACGACAATGCGGCGCTGCCCGGTGAGATCGGCGTTTTGTACAAGAACAACACTGCCGGCACTCTGTCCGTGTTGGCAAACATCTCCAACGCCCTCAAGGTGACCA